>DASYCR010000781.1:0-10524 GCA_036500095.1 Polyangiaceae bacterium | reverse complement strand
CCCGCGCCGCTCGCGTTCGCGGCTCCGGGAATCCCCGCGTCCGTCTGAACGTGCGAGCCACACGCTACGCTGACGGAAGCCAAAACCAGGAAGACAGCAGCCTTCTGCCCCGACCACATCCCATTCGTCATGAGCCGAGCTCATATCAAGTCCGGACGCCGCTGTCGCGTGAAGAACGCTCCATGAACCGCAAGGATGCACAGCGCACACCCTAACTAAGGGCAACTCGCCGTGGTAAAGCGCTCTGAAGGATCTTGGGACCGTTCTCTGAGTCGAAGGCGTGTTGCTGTACTTGCACATAGTAACGTGACGCGTTACTATGTGCCGTGATTCGCAGCTTCCGCGACCACGACGCGCAACGCCTCTTTCAACGCCGGAAGGTGCGGAGGCTTCCGCCAGACCTCCAACGAACCGCACTGCGCAAACTCACGATGCTCGATGCAGCCACGACTCTCGTCGACTTGAAAGTCCCTCCAGCCAATCGCCTCGAGAAGCTCGCTGGCGATCGGCTCGGTCAACACAGCATTCGCATCAACGACCAGTTCAGAATCTGCTTCCGTTGGGTCGGCAACGATGCTCACGACGTCGAGATCGTCGACTATCACTGAGGAGCCTTCGACCATGCCCCACAAGAGACTAGCCCCCGTTCATCCCGGCGAGGTCTTGGATGAAGAATTTCTCAAGCCCTTGGCGCTCACTCAGTACCGCCTCGCCAAAGGCTTGCGTGTTCCGGCTCGACGTATCAACGAGATCGTCCATGGTAAGCGCGCGATCAGCGCCGATACCGCGCTGCGGCTCGCTCGATTTTTCCGTAATTCCCCGCGTTTCTGGTTGAATCTTCAGACATCCTACGATCTCGGAGTCGAAGCGGACCGCCTTGGGAGCAAGCTCACCAAGGACGTCGAGGTTTGGCGTAGGACTGGCTGAGTCGCGGGGGGCGGGCGAGAGCGAGCGTGTCTTGCGCCCGTTTCGCCGAAAATACGCGCGCGCTTGAAAAGCCGTCGTACCCCGTGCCATCGTCCCGGGTTCGATCATGTCGATTGTCGTCGTCGATCTGTTGAAGCGAGCGATCTCGGTTGGGGCAAGCGAGGTGCGGCTGATCCCGGGGCGGCGTACCGTCGTGGTTTTGCCGCACGGAGAGAGCGAGGTACGCGGAGACGCGCACACGCCCGAACGCATCAACGCCCTGATTTTGCCGATCCTGTCGGCGGAGGCCAAGCGCGAGCTCGGTAGCGGCTACGCCGAGTGGGAGTTCGACGTGGACGGCCGCGGTCCGGCGCGCGCGCGCGCCGAGCAGAAAAACGGGCAGCTGAACGTCGTGTTCTTTCTGGACAACGTGGGCGACGGCGCTCGCGCGCCAGCCGTCGCACCGGCCGCGCCGATCGCGCCGGTGGCCACGTTCGAACGCAATCGCGCTCCGCAAGTAGCCGCGATGAGCGCGCCGTCGGAGCCCGTGCCGGCCGCCTTCGGCGTGGCTGCCACGGCGATGGCCGCTCCGGCGGCCGCCAGAGGCCCCGCGTTCGCGCAGAGCCCCGCGTTCGCGGACGTGAAGCTGCCGAATCTGGGCAACCTCGAGGTCGACGTCGGCCGCGTCGCGCCGATCCCGACGCAACCGTCGCTCTCGGCGGTGCGTCCGAGCCAGCACCCCGGGCTGAATACCTTCGAGATCGATCGCTTGCTGCGCAAGCTGGTCGAGCTCAAAGGCTCCGATTTGCACATCTCCACCGGCGCGCCGCCGATGATCCGCAAGGACGGCGAAATGCAGCGGCTGCCCGGGGCGGACATGCTCAGCGCCGAGGACGTGCAGCGCATGCTGATGCCGATGGTGCCGCCGCGCAACGCCGAGGAGTTCAGCAAGACGCACGACACCGACTTCGCGCACGAGATCACGGGCGTCGCGCGCTTCCGCGCCAACCTGTTCGTGGACTTGAAGGGCACCTGCGGCGTGTTCCGCATCATCCCGAGCAAGATCCTATCGGTGGAAGAGCTCGGCATCCCCAAAGAAGTGCTGTCGCTCTGCCATTTGCCGAAGGGCCTCGTGCTCGTGACCGGACCCACCGGCTCCGGCAAGAGCACGACCTTGGCCGCGCTCGTCGACTACATCAACCGCGTGCGCACCGACCACATCATCACCATCGAAGATCCCGTCGAGTTCGTGCACCCGAACAAAAAGTGCCTGATCAACCAGCGCCAGGTGGGTGAGCACACGGATTCATTCAAAAAAGCACTGCGCGCCGCGCTACGCGAAGATCCGGACATCGTGCTGCTCGGGGAAATGCGCGATCTGGAGACGATCGCGATCGCGCTCGAAACCGCCGAAACGGGACACTTGGTGTTCGGAACGCTGCACACCTCGTCGGCGCCGGCCACCATCGACCGCATCATCGATCAATACCCGCCCGAGCAGCAGGCGCAGATCCGCGTGATGCTCGCCAACAGCCTGAAGGGCGTGCTCGCCCAAATGTTGTGCAAGAAGATCGGCGGCGGCCGCGCGGCAGCCTGGGAAATCATGTTCGGCGTGCCCGCCGTCTCGAACTTGATCCGCGAGCAAAAAATCTTCCAGATTCCGTCCATCATTCAGACCGGCAAGAAGCTCGGCATGGCGCTGATGAACGACAGCTTGTTTCGCCTGGTGAAGGAGGGCCTTGTCGCCCCGGAAGAAGCACTGGCCAAGGCCAACGACAAACCCGGCTTGATCCTGATGTATCAACAAGCACAGATCCCGGTGCCGAAGACCGAAGCCTGAGCCAACCCCCGATACCGAAGACCGAAGCCTCCCGCGTAGCGAACGCCGATCGAGCCCGGCGAATACCCGTGGGCGGGTCACGCGACCGAGGGCTGAGCCAACCCCCGGTCCGAAAAACCAAAGCCTGAGCAACCTCAGCCAGGAATTTGCTGCCCCACGGCACCCGCGTGCACCAGTTCAGATCGGCACGAGCGCGGGCGCACGGCGACCTTCGCCGTCAACGACCATGCTTTGCGGTGAGTCGCGCTTTTGCGGTGAGTCGCGCTTTTGCGCGAGTCACCCCTTTGCGCCGACCTCCCATGTAACACTTGCTACTTGGAACTTGCTTTGAATAGCCCGTCTGCGCCGGAAAAGCCGAGCTTTTTTAACGGGAGGCCCCTGGGCGCGGCGTGAGCTTGGTAACACTCGTTACGAGCAATGGGGCCGCGAAACAGGGCCACGAGTTCGAGCGCGCGGTCTGCCCACGAACTCCGAACGAGGCCGTTGAACGGATCTGCCGCAGCGTACGCGTCGCGCCCTCGCGTCCCGCACCCTCACGTCCCGCGCGGATTCAGCGCGGCAAGAGATCCATGCGGTCCGCGAAGGCCTCGAACGCGACGGGGTTCGTGCCGTTCAAGTCGAAGTCGCCGCTCACCGTCACGCCTTGATCCGCGGCGAGCTCGCCGGGCACCGCGAACGTCGCTTCAGCGAGCACGTTGGGCGGCGCGCCGGTCGGGCTGTCGTTGAGGGACGGTTGGTCGAGGGCGCGCACGCGCAGCCCCAGATTCTTGCGGGTCTCCTTGCCCGCGTTGTGCACGCAAGCGCGCACGCTGCGCGAACTGCCGTGCTCGGCGACGTGCAGCGCGCAGGCGCGCGTGTCGCCGAGCGCTTGCATCAAGCGGTCGAGGTAGGGCGCTTCGTCTTCGCGCAGGGCCTCGCGCAGCTCCAAAATCGCGTCCTTGGCGCGCGGATCGCCGAAGAAGGTGAGCAGCATCGCGCCGTGCATGCGCACCGGACGGTTGTGCGCGTGCAAGAGCTCCGCCAGGAGATTCGTGGGCGCCGAGCTCTCGCCCTCGCCGCCGATGTCGCCGGTCTGCGGATTGCGGATCAGAAACGCCGTGCCGCGCGCTTCGACGTCCCACTTGATGGCCTGGCCGCCCTCGAGCGGTCCGGCAAAATAGAGCGGGCGGGTCGTGATCAGGTATTGCTTGGTCGACGGCGGAGGATCCCGTTCGTAAAACTCGACCAAGAGCGCGACGTCTTTCATCGGCTCGTTCGAGTTGTTGACAACCGCGACAGCGAGCTCGAGGTACTTCTTGTCCTTGCGCTCGTCGTCTTCGCGGCCAACCCGCGTCTTTTGCGACAAAAGCAGCACGCTGAGGCGTGGAAACGGCGTGGCCCACAAGAGCGAGTCCGCGCGCTTGCAGCGACACGCTTCACCCACGCTCGGGCCGCCCGCCGCGCCGCTCGCGGCCGGTGCCGGGATAGCGGCTCGCGCCGAGCGCTCGGGCCGCGCCGACGGTGCGGGCAGCTCGGGCTCCTGGACTTGCAGCGCAGGAGCGCGCAGCGTGTCACTCGCGAGGGTCTCGTTACGTCCGCTCGGGGCGTGGGCGCCGAGCTCGTGCGCGGGATCCGAGGTGAGCAGCCAGCGCGTCATCAGCACGAGCCCGAGCGTGAGCGCGCTGAGCAGCATCACGACCGCGGCGGTCGTGCGCGGCAGGAACCCCTGAAACCAGGTGAATCCCCGAGCGCTCAGGCTCGGCCCACTCGGTAGCGCGACGGGCGAGTGCGCGAAGTTCGGCAGAAAGCCCGCGAGCTCGCTCACGAAGGCTTGGCGCGCCTCGAAACCCTCGATGCCGCCCGCGGCCAGCAAACGATCCGCGAAGAGTCCGACCGCGGCGAGCACGAGCGCCGTCAAGCAAGCCATCGCGAGCGCCGCGCGAGCGCTCGTACCGGGCGCCAGCTTCAGCGCCGTCGCGCTCGCGATCAGCGCGCCGACGAGCGCGGCGCCGATCGTCGCGATTCGAACCACCAGGCGGCGCCGGTAGAGCTGATGATGATGGAGCGCGGCGCCGCTCGAGAAGTGCACCAAACACAGGCGATTGAGCGGACCGAGCTCCTTGTCGATTTCGAGGTAGAGCTGCTCGCCTTCGAGCGACGCGCGCGTCACGCCGGACCACGGCACGGGCAGCGTGCGCCGCTCGGTCGGCTCGGTCGGCGCGTAACCCTGACTCCAGGCCCCCACGCCCAGATACACGAGCGAGAGCCCGCTCGGCGTGCACTCGAGCTCGACCGTGCCCACGGCGTTGCTTCGCTCGCTGGCCATCGCGATCGCGCGGTATCTCATGGCTCGACTTGCAGCGACTTTGACACGAGCAGATCAGGATCGGCAAAGGCGCTCGATACTCGGGCGGATTTTCGCGCTCGAATGAGGCCGCTACGCACCGACGCGGTCAGCAAACTCGGCCACGCGCTCTTCGATCAGCTCGAGATCGTAGTCCAAGGTCGCCACGTGGTACGAGCGCTCGAGCACGAGCTCGCTGACGTCTTTGCCGGCCAAGATCTTGAGAATTTCTCGAGAATTGTCGGGCGGCACGCTGTGGTCCGAAAGGGAGTAGGCGATCAACGCCGGGCACGCGAGGCGCGCGAGCTGGGCGCGCACGCGCGGCAACTCGCGCACGAGTGAGTTTCCAGAGGCCGTCGGCACCCAGCCGTAGGCGATCTCGCTCACGCCGGGTTTCGCGATGTCGTTGCGCGTGAGCCCAGCCGCGCTGGCCGGCGCAACCGGCAGCACGCTCTCGAGCAGCGGCGCGATTTTCACCAAAAAGCCCTCGCGATTGAGGATGGGCGCGTTGATGGCCGTGACGCCCGCGACCAGATCGCTGCGCGAGGAGGCCGCGTCGAGCACGAGCGTGCCGCCCATCGACAAGCCGAGCAGGACGACCTTGGACACGCGCTGCTTGAGCTCGCCCACTTTGCGCTCGACCTCCGCCAACCAATCGGCGTAGCGCGTCGGCATCATGTCGCGGTAGTGCGTGCCGTGACCCGGCAAGCGCACGAGCTCGATCGTGAAACCGCGCGCGCTCAGCATGCCCGCGAGCGGGCGGAGCGACGCGGGGCTGCCTGTGAACCCGTGCACCAGCAAAATGCCGATCCGCGCGCGCTCGCCGTTGCCCGCGGCGGACCACGGTTCAGCCCCAGGAAGGATCGGGTAGCTCATGAACGGGATCTCTCAAGCATCTAGAACAAACTCCCCTGATTGATCTTCTTCGGTTCGCGAGCGCCGAGGTGCTCGTACGCCTTCTTGGTGGCCACGCGCCCGCGCGGCGTGCGCCCCAGAAAACCCTGCTGCAAGAGGTACGGCTCGTAGACATCTTCGATCGTGTCGCGCGGTTCAGCCAGCGCGGCCGCCAGCGTTTCGACGCCGACCGGACCGCCCTCGTAGTGCTCGATCAATACCCCGAGCAGGCGCCGGTCCATCTCGTCCAGCCCGACTTTGTCCACGCCGAGCCGCTCGCAGGTACTCTCGACGATCGCGCGATCGATCTTGCCGTTGCCCTCGACCTCGGCAAAGTCGCGCACGCGGCGCACCAGGCGGTTGGCGACGCGCGGCGTACCGCGCGAGCGGGCCGCGAGTTCGCGCGCGCCCGCTTGATCGCAGGCGATGCCGAGCAAGCGCGCGCTCCGTAGCACGATCAACTCCAGGTCCTCGACCGGATAAAAGTCGAGGCGCAGCGTGACGCCGAAGCGCTCCTGCAGCGGTTTGGTGAGCAGCCCGGTGCGAGTCGTCGCGCCGATCAACGTGAACGGCTTGATGTCGAGCGTGATGCTCTCGGCGTACGCGCCGTCGCCCATCATCACGTCGATGCGAAAGTCTTCGATCGCCGGATAGAGCGCCTCTTCCACGGTCGCGCTCAAGCGGTGGATCTCGTCGATGAACAGGATGTCACCGCGGCCGAGCTTCGTGAGCTGCCCCGTGAGCAGACCCTTGTGCTCGACCGCCGGACCACTGGTCTGGTGCAACGTGACGCCCATCTCGCGAGCGAGAATGTGCGCGAGCGTGGTCTTGCCAAGCCCGGGCGGTCCGCACAAAAGGATGTGATCGAGCGGCTCGCCGCGGCGGCGCGCCGCCTCCACGTAGACCTTCAAGTTCCTTTTGTGCAGCTCCTGACCCACGAAATCGTCGAGCGTCTCGGGGCGAAACAGGCGATCGAAGCGCTCCTCTTCCGGGCGGGCGGCGGTGCCCAGCACGCGCTCGTTCGCGCCGTTGCTCGCCGCGTCAACGTCGTCTTCCGCGTGAGCGGCGCGCGGAGCATTTTTCTTCGCCATGCGTTTCCGCACGGAGCGTAGTTCGAGCAGGGATCTGCCGCAATCTCTGGCTGAGCGTGTTCAGCCGGCTGGCAAAAGCAGCGCAAACGAAGTCATTTCCCCGCGATCTTTCACGTCGACCTTGCCGCCGTGCAGCTCGACGATCGAGCGCGCGAGCCGCAGGCCGAGCGCGAGACCGCGGTGCTCGCTCGGACCGGCAGCGGGGCTCAGATCCATCATCGCGCGCAGCCGTTGCTTGTCGACGTGCGCGCTCGTGACCTCCACTTCGAACAGCCAACGTTTGTTCGGCGCGGGCAGCGCGCGCACGTGCACCAGCGGTGACTCCGCGACGCGCAGGGCGTGGCCGATGAAGGTAGCCATCGCCCGCGGCATCCGCACGCGGTCGACGCGCATCGGCGCAAGCTCCTCCGAGATCTCGATCACGACCGAGACGTCGCGGTCCCCGCCCAGGTCCTTGCCCTTGAGCACGGCCTCGTTCACGAGCGAGCGCACGTCGCTGCGGTCGAGCACCAAGCTGAGCTGCCCTGCGTCGACGCGCGCCGCGTCCAAAATCGTCTCGATCAGCGCGAGCAGTTCGCGACCGCGTCGTCCGATCAGCTCGAGGCTCTCGCGTTGCCCGTCGCTCAACGGCTCGTTCGCGCGCACGAGCTCGGTGAAGCCCAAGATCGCGTTGAGCGGACTCTTCAAGTCGTGGCTCACGCTCGCGAAAAATAGGCCACGCATGCGGGCCGCCGCCTTGCGCGCGGAAATCGCGCGCTCTTGCGCGTTGGCGAACACGTGGAAGCGCTCGGCCAGACGCTCGATCGCCGAGCCGAGCCGCGCTACCACCGCAAAGCGCGCGGTATTCACGATCTCCGCGCCGCCCGAGGTGAGCGGCGCCGTGCCGAGGTCGCGCACGTCGCGGATCGCCATGCGCAGATCTTGGCCGAGCGCGTGACCGAGCGCCGTCCCCGCGCCGCCCGCGATGCCAATCGCGAACAAAGAAACCAAGACGAACGTGCCCGCGAGCACGCCCACCAGCGAACCCTGGAAATGCACCTGCGCGCTGCCGTCGTCGAGCGGCGTCACCATCCGCACCTCGCCGTCGGCCAGTCGATCGAGGCGATACACTTCGGCCTCTTGGCTCACGCTCGCGTAGAAACCGAGCGTCTCCGCTTGAGCAATCGCCGCTTCGAGCCCGGCACCCGGTCCCGCACCGGGGCGCAGTTCGAGCGCCGCGCGTGCCAAAACGCGCGCCGTTTCCTCGCGAGCTTTTTGATCCGCTCGGCGCAAATGCGCGCTCACGATCAGCGACGACCCGAGCACGAGCACGACCACGGGCGTGGTGACCGCCGCGATCAGGCGCCGCGGCACGCGCTTTTGAATGATGCCCTGTAGATCCGCGTCCTCCACCACGCTGCGCATGATCTCGACCGGGGCGAGCTCGAACGTGCGCAGAAATACACTGCGCACCAGCACGAACAACGGCAGAGACGCCGCCGCGACGATCACGCCTCCGAGCAACGTGAGGTTCGCGCCCGTCGACAGGTCGACGATCGCTGGACGCAAGACGGTGAACGTCAGCGCCAGCGACGCCAGCGAGCAAAAAAGCCAGATCAGCGCGATCCGCGCGGGCTCGTCGCTCAAGGTCGACAGCTGCTCGGCCTCGATCGCCTGCGAACCGAGCGACAGCGCGCGCAAGGTGAAGCGATGGCGCCGCAAGCGAACGTACGCCCAACAAGCCGCGAGCGAACCGCCCGCCAAGAGCGACAGCGACAGCGCCTCGGAGCCGTCGAACGCGACCTCGCCGCTCAGCACCAAGAAGCGTGAGGTCAAGACCGCGAGCAGGCCGCTCGCGAGCAGCGTGAAGATCAGCGTCACGCCCAGCGCACGCAAGATCAAGCGATCCGCTCGTTCGTTCACGCGCGCGCCTCCGGCCGGGACGGCGGTGGCGCGGAGAAAGGAGAGCTCGAGCGCTCACCCGGCGGCGGCCGCGCGGGCAGCACGATCGTGAACTTGGAGCCCTTACCGAGCTGACTCTTGAGATCGATGAAGCCGCGGTGCATCTGCACCAAGCGGCGCGTGATCGCCAGCCCGAGACCGGTGCCCACGCGCTGTCGCTTCACGTCGCCGGATTGCCAGTACTCCTCGAAGATCATCTCATGATCGGAGGGCGCGATGCCCGGCCCGGTGTCGGTCACCGTGATCGCGACGCCGCCGTCGCGCGGATCGACGCGCACGGCGATGCCGCCCTGACTCGTGAACTTGACGGCGTTGCCGAGTATGTTGCCGATGATCTGCCGCACGCGCCGCGCGTCCGCGTAGGCCATGGCGTGGCTGCCGTTCAGCTCGATCTCGAGCGATTTCGCGTGCGCCACGATGCGGTTCTCGCGCACGACTTCTTCGGCGATCGGGAAGACGTCGATCAACTTGCTGCTCAAACGCAGCTCGCCCGACTCGAGCGCCGAGAGGTCCAAAATGTCGTCTATCAGCGCGCGCAAGTGCTGGCCGCTGCCGCGCACCACGCGCATGTTCTCGCGCGCGTCGTCGCTGAGCGGCCCGTCCACCTCGCTGAGCAGCACGTCGGTGAAGCCCAAAATGGCGTTGAGCGGCGTGCGCAGCTCGTGCGAGAGCGCGGCCAAAAATTCGCTGCGATCGCGATCGTACGCCTGCGCGCCGGTCAAGTCTTGACGGTAGGCGAGCTCGGCTGCGGTGAAGCGCTCGACCAGCACGTTGAACGCGCTCGTGAGCAGCCCCACCAGATCCACCGAGCGCACGGGGATGGTCTTGCCCGCCGGATCGGCGCCCTCGCGCGCCATGTCCACGATCCGCGTGCGCACGAACGTGACGTCCGCGTGCACGTCGCGCGCGAACGACAAGGCGACCAGCACGGCCGCGCCGAGCAGAAGCGTCGTCAGGGTCGCGACCGAGACGATCAGCCCGCCGGTCTCGAGCGGCGTCTCGGGCGCCGCCACGAACGCGAGCACGTACAACGACTCGTTCGGCGCTTGCAGCGCGGCCGCGAAAAATTCGCTACGCCCGAGGCTCGTCGCGACCTCCCCTTCCCCTTGGTCGAGCAGGCTCAGCAAACGCCGCCGCGCGGGCGCGCCCTGTGAGCCATCGACGACGACGCTGCCGTCATCGTCGATCAACAAAACCTCCGCGCCCGAACGGCGCGCCGCGCGCTCGATCAGGCCCTGCCGATCCTCCGGATCGGTGCGACGGAGCCGCTCGGACAACGTCAGCGCGAGCAGCTTGCTGCGCAGCGCCGCCGCGTCGTCGCTTTGGGTGCGCAAATGCGCGGCACCGATCGTGCCCAGCGCGACGGCCGCCGCCATACCGACCACCAGCACGATCGCCGGCACCAGCACCAAAAATGGGATTTTCCGCCTGCGCGTGTCCACGTTCCGCGCTCAGGCTACAGCCGCACTCCCAAGCACGCCACTAACCCAGCCGATCACCACGCGAAGCGCACCGTACCTCGCTCTGGA
>DASYCR010000780.1:0-11081 GCA_036500095.1 Polyangiaceae bacterium | reverse complement strand
GCCGTCGAGTGCTCGCTTGGCGACCTCGTGATGTTTGTCCCGCCGGTTGGCAAGCGCCAGCCAAAAGCCGGTGTCCGCGATGATCACGTGCTCACTTTTTTACGCAGAGACTCCGTGAGCAAGCCCTTGTAGTTAGCGGAGAGCTCGCGCGAGCCGCTGCCCGAGCCGACGAAGTCAGCGAGCAGCGCGCCGGGCGCCTCTTGTGCGCGCACACGGTTGTAGTGCGCTTCGATCGACTCGCGAACGACCTGCGTCGTGGTCTGGCCGGCTTGCTCTTGTAGGTATTTGACCTTGCGCGCGAGCTCCGGGTCGATCCGAGCGTTCAGGCGGTATGTCATACATATTGTATGACACGGCCTGGCAAAGGCGTCAAATGCCGTATCCCCGGGCTCAACCGATGCCTTCGGCCTTGGCGAACGCGACGATCAAAGCGAGGCCCACGGCGAGCGCGAGATAAGTGGCGAGCACGGGGCGATCGCCCGTGGCGGGGGCGTTGCCCTTCGAGATGGCGCGGTAGGTGGCGACCGCCGCGATCGCGATGAAGATGCCGTCGATGCCGCACAGGACGAGCACCCACAGCACGAGCGCGACGACCATGCGTTGCTTTTGCGTCAACGCCGTGAAGCCGCGGCTGCCGTCGAGTTGCCAGATGGGGACCAAGTTGAAGAGATTGATCCACGCGCCCATGCGTCCGATCGCGAGCAGCGTCGCTGAATGAAATAGCAGACCGAGCGCGATCGCGCCCACCGCCGCTGCCGTCCCCCAAATCGGGCCGGCCAGGCCGACGCGCGCGTCTTCGGCGGGCGTGGCGGGGTACTGCTTGAGACGCACGAACGCGCCCACGTAGGGGATGAACATCGGCGCGGACGCGGGGATACCAAAGTGACGAAGCGACGCCACGTGACCCATCTCGTGGATGTAGATGGAGATCACCAAGCCGAGCGCGAACTGCCAGCCATACGAGCGCGAGTAGAGGCCGAGCACGAGCAGCATGCTGAAGAGGGTCTTCAGCTGCAGCAGGCCCGTGAGCAAGAGCTTACCCTTGCCGAGCGCGAACAAGATGGCCCACTTGAATTTTGCGAGCAGCGCGGCGAGCCCGGCGAGCCCGGCCCACTTGCCCTTGCGCTTGTTCTGTCCCGCTGCGCTCGGGGTGTCCGGGCTGGCATTTTCGCGCGCCGCCTCTGCCGATAGACCCATGCGATTGGTGCTGATCTCCTGCACCCTCTGCAACACGAGCTGATGCTGCTTGGCGTCGGTGGGCAGCAACGTGAGCGCGCGCCGCCACGCAGTCAGCGCGTCGGTATGGCGCTTCTCAGTCTCGGCGAGCTCGGCTTCTGCGGCGAGCGCCTTCAACTCCGGCGCGTGGATGAGCGCGCGGCAGCTCGGACACGCGAGCAGCGCCGGTGCTAGTTCGCCGCCGCAATTCGTGCACCGGGGATTCGGCGTGAGGTAGGAGTCGCTGGTCACGCGGCGGCAGCAGGCGGTTGTGCGATTCGGAATGGCCCCGCAATCGGCACCGCGCGGTTGATCTTCCAAGCCTGGTACAGCGCGATACCCATGATGAACAGGCCGATTGCGTTCTTGAGCGAGAACGGGTGGGTGAGCGCGATCACGACCATCGTCCCGAGCGACAAGCCCAGGCGCTCGCCGCCTCCCTCGAGCAGCAAGAGTAAGTAGCTGCTCGTGATCGACAGATAGGTGAGCGCCATCGCGACCGCCTGATAGCGTGTGCCGCCGCGGCCGCCCGACCCTTTGCGCACCGCCGCGCCTACTGCGATCCCGACCCCGAGCGCGACCAAGCCGACTTCGCTGTGCCAGAACTCGATGATCGCGAACCAGACCACGGTCCCGAGCAGCGCAGCGCCGGCGCCGAGCGCGAGCGCACGCAGAAACGTCACGGGGTCCGGAGCCCCGCCGCCGAGCGCCTCAGCACATTGGCGGCACAACATCGCGCCACGCGTTTCGAAATATTCGTGCGCGATCGGACGTCGACAACGCGCGCAGCTGCGCGGGGCTTCGCTCTTGAGCTCGACCTGGTCGAACTGCAGCGCGCCGGGCTCGCTTTCACCGCCGCCCTGCTTCGAGATCATTGGGGGGCAGCTTACGCTCCCTCTATCGCGGCTGGATATCCAAATTTGCCGACGAAAGTGCACCGATGGGCGTCTCGCTGGCGGAACACCCAAAAAAACTGGGCCTCCCCAGGGCGCTGATGGCAAGTACTGGACAATGTGCGGAATCGTCGGCTACGTGGGTCCGGAACAGGCCGCTCCGATCTTGCTCGAGGGGCTGAAGAAGCTCGAGTACCGCGGCTACGACTCGGCCGGCGTCGCGGTGCACGGCGACAGCGGTCTCGTGCTCGTGCGGGCGGTGGGCAAGCTCGACAATCTGTCGCGCGCGCTCGGCGAAAAAAAGCTCGGCGGTTCGGTCGGCATCGGGCACACGCGCTGGGCGACGCACGGGCGTCCGAGTGAACCGAACGCGCACCCGCACTTGGTAGGCTCGGTCGCGGTCGTGCACAACGGCATCATCGAGAATCATCTGGAGCTCAAGCACGAGCTCTTGGCCGATGGGGTGCGCTTCCAGAGCGACACCGACACCGAGATCGTGGCGCACTTGATCGACCGCGGCGTGGCGGGCGGCGCGACGCTGCTCGAAGCCACGCGCGCGGCGCTGCGGCGCGTGCGCGGCGCGTACGCGCTGGCCGTGGTGGGCGCGAAAGAGCCGGATCGCATCGTGGTTGCCAAGAACGCCTCGCCGCTGGTGATCGGGCTCGCCGACGGTGCGACGCTGTGCGGTAGTGATATTCCGGCGTTGCTCGCGCACACGCGGCGCATGTTGTTCCTGGAGGACAACGAGCTGGCCGAGCTGACGCGCGACGGCGTGCGCCACGAGACGCTCGACGGCGTGCGCGTGAAGCGCGCGGCGCGTCAGGTCGACTGGAGCCCGATGCAGGCGGAAAAGGGCGGCTTCAAGCACTTCATGCTCAAGGAGATCTTCGAGCAGCCGCGCGCGGTGGAAGACACCCTGCGCGGGCGTATTCGATTGGAAGAGGGCGATCTGGTGGACAGCGAGCTCGGCCTCGATCCCGAGCTCGCCAAGGGCATCGAGCGCGTGTACTTCATCGCCTGCGGCACGAGCTACCATGCGGCGATCTGCGGGCGTTACTGGATGGAGCAGCTCGCGCGCGTGCCCGCACAGGCGGAGCTCGGCAGCGAGGTGCGCTATCGTTCGCCGGTTTTCACGTCGAAGGATCTGGTGATCGCGGTCAGCCAATCGGGTGAGACGCTCGACACGCTATCGGCGCTGAAGAGTGCGCGGGACGCCGGCGCGCGCATTCTGGCGCTGGCCAACGTGGTCGACAGCGCGATCCCGCGCGCCGCGCACGGCGCGCTGTACACGCACGCGGGCCCGGAAATCGGCGTGGCCTCGACCAAATGCTTCACGACTCAGCTGGTCGCGATGCTGATGCTCTCGGTCTATCTGGGTCGCCGTCGTGGCACGCTCGAAGCGCCCGCCGCGCGCGCCATTCTGCAGGCGCTGGTCGAACTCCCGAACGAGATGCGAGCCGCGCTCGAACGAAAGGACAGCGTGTGGGAGGTTGCGCGGCGCTGGCAGCACGCCGAGCACATGCTCTTCTTGGGGCGCGGGCTCGGTTACCCGATCGCGCTCGAAGGCGCGCTCAAGCTCAAAGAAATTTCGTACGCGCACGCCGAGGGCTACGCCGCCGGCGAAATGAAGCACGGTCCGATCGCGCTGATCGACGAAGAGATGCCAGTGGTGGTCGTGATGCCGCGCGACGCGCACTACGAGAAAACGCTGGGCAACGTGCAGGAGGTGCGCGCGCGCGACGGCCGCGTGATCGCCGTCGCTTCGGACGGCGACGCCGAGGCCGAAAAGCTGGCCGATCACGTGCTGTACGTGCCCAAGGTCGCGGAAGCCGTGACGCCGCTCGTGACCGTGATCCCGCTCCAGCTGCTCGCGTATTACGTGGCCGACCTCAAGGGCACGGACGTCGATCAACCGCGCAACCTGGCCAAGGTCGTCACGGTCGAGTAACGCGACTCGCGAAAATTATGCCTTCTGCGGCGTGCGCATGGGCCACCCAACTCGTGATAGAAGCACCCGCTATGCGCTTCGTCGTTTCTGCATTCTCGCTCGTTCTCCTGGCCGGCTGCGGTGGCAGCAAGCCGCCTGCCCACTCGGCTGACTCATCGGATTCGACCGAGCCCGCTGCGGCGCCCGCCAAGGGCGATGCCGCCCCGGACGACAAAACCGCGAAGTCCGCGGAAAAGAGCGAGGCCGATCCCGGTTCGGCTCCGGCGTCGGAGGCCGTGCCCACCCAGTGCGCCAAAGCCGGCGCGTCAACGTGCGTGCCGAACCGCAAGTTCGTCGAGCGCATGTGCGCGGACAGTTACCCGACGGTCGCGCTGTCCTTGTTCGGCAACGGCAATCCCTTCAGTAAGGGCTACCTCACGCGCCGCACGCAAGCTTGGAACGCCGAGGGCGGCGCGTCCGACAACAGCTGGCTCGAGTTCGATGAAGAGGTGCTGGTGCTCGCCGAGCGCGGCGCGGACAAGGGCGGCATGCAAGTGAGCGGCGCGGGCGGCAGCTACATGGCTCTGCGCTGGAACGGCTCCTGCGTCACGCTCGCCAAGGAGGAGCTCACGCTCTCGAAGCCTCCGTCGCCGAAAGCCGCCAAAGTGGAGTGGCGCTACCTCGACGACAACGTACAAGAAGCGTTGCGCACCGACTCGACCATCAACGAGGCCGTGATCACCCGGCGCAAGGAGTGCAAGGGCGCGGTGAGCGGCGACGTCAGCCTGAAGTGCGTGAAGGCCGACGACAAGCTGAGCGCGGTCGTCGTCGATTATTTGCGTAAGGGCGGGAAAATCCCGACGCCGACCAAGCTGCCCAAGTGAACGGCACCGCGACTCGTAAGCGGTAGTACGCTAGAGCGTATTTCATAGCCTCACGAGCAAGTGAGGAGCTCTAGGCACGCGCGAAGCGCGTGAGGGGGAGGAAAATGGCGCAGCCATTTTTCCGGGGGCGGGACGCCCCCGAGGACAGAGCTAGAGCAGCGCTGCGAAGCAGCGCAGCGGGCGAAGCCCGCCTCATGACCAGCGAAGCTGGTTATGAGATACGCTCTAGGGCGATGTTCTCGCGCGCCACGCCTGAGGCCGACTTTGACTTCGTGGTCATCGGCAGCGGCTTCGGCGGCAGCGTGACGGCGATGCGCTTGGCGCAAAAGGGTTATCGCGTCGCGATCGTCGAGGCCGGCAAACGCTGGCAAAAAGACGACTTCCCGCAGAGCAACTGGAACGTCGCGAAGTACCTGTGGGCGCCCAAGTTGCGCTGCTTCGGCATTCAGAACATCACGCTCTTGAAGGGCGTGATGGTGCTGCACGGCGCGGGCGTCGGTGGCGGCAGTCTGGTGTACGCCAACACGCTGATGCGCCCGCACGACGACGTGTTCCGAGATCCGGCCTGGAGCGGTGCGGTGAACTGGCAGGCGGAGCTCGAGCCGCACTTCGAGACGGCTCGACGCATGCTGGGCGTGACGACCAACCCCGCGCTCGAAGAAGGCGAACAGACGCTGCGTCGCGTGAGCGCTCGCATGGGAGCCGAAGCCACCTTTCACGCCACCGAGGTCGGTGTGTTCTTCGGACAGTCCGGCGTCACCGTGCCGGATCCTTACTTTTCCGGCCAGGGGCCGGAGCGGACCGGTTGCACGCTGTGCGGCGGCTGCATGGTGGGCTGTCGCTTTGGCGCGAAGAACACGCTCGACCAGAATTACCTGTATTTCGCAGAGCGCTGGGGAGCGCGCATTTTCCCGGAGTTCGCGGTGACGCGCATCGTTCCGAGTGAGCGCGGTTATCAGGTCGAAGCGCGCTCGACGACGGCCTGGGGCACGGAGAATTTGCGCCTGCGCGCGCCGCGCGTCGTGCTCGCAGCGGGCGTACTCGGCACCGTGGAGCTCTTGCTGCGAAACCGCGACGTCCATCGTACGCTACCGAACGTATCGGCGCGGCTCGGTGATTTCGTGCGCACCAACGGCGAGAGCCTGCTCGGCGCGACGAGTTTCGACGCGCATCGCGAGCTCTCGCGCGGCATCGCGATCGGCGCCGCGTTTCACCCAAACTCACTGACCAAGATCGAAGCGGTCCGCTATTCGAGCGGTTCGAGCGCGATGCGCTTGCTCGGCGTGCCGCTCACGCCCGACGGCGGCCCGCTCGCGCGTCCGCTCAAAATGTTGTGGCGCGTGCTCACGCGCCTGCCCAGGATGCTCAGGTTGTGGCGCATCACGGACTGGGCGCGCAGCACGATCATCCTGCTCGTGATGCAGTCGATCGATCAGCATCTGCGCCTCAAGCTCGGTCGCTCACTGTTGCGCGGGCCTTCTTTGCAAGGCGCACCCACCGACAAACCCGTGCCGAGCTACTTGCCGGTGGCGCAAGAAGCGGCGGAAATCCTGGCCGAGGAACTCGCAGGTGAACCGCAGAACGTGATCTCCGAAGTGCTCTTGCGCACGCCGGCCACGGCGCACATCTTGGGCGGCTGCTGCATCGGGACCTCGCCGGAAAATGGCGTGATCGACGAGCGACACGAGGTGTTCGGGCATCCCGGTCTGTACGTGTGCGACGGCAGCGTCGTGCCCGGCAACCTGGGCGTGAACCCGAGCCTGACGATCAGCGCACTCGCCGAGCGCTTCGCCGCCTTATTCGACCCCGCGCCGACCCTCACCAGCGAACAGCGCGCGGAGCGGGAGATCCATTTCGGAGCGAGCGCTTAGAGAGCCGGGTCCCGACTCGGCCGCGAGCCCATCGAGGTGGCCACATCACGCTTCGCGCGAGCTCATTTGCGGTTCGACGAGCCGGACGAGCGTGCCGATGACGCGGTGAAAGAGAGCGAGGAGCTCTGGGTCCATGGGCCCGAGCCAGCCGAAAGCTTGCGCGGTCTCCCAGCAAGCAAGCGCCTCACGCGCCGACGCAGCCGCCGATTGATAGCGAGCCTGCCGATTCCGGCCACGCGAGTAAGCACCCTCCGCGACATTGAGCGGCACGCTGATCAGCGCGCGCTCGAATTGGTCCGCGAGAGAAGCGCTTCTTGCTTTCAGCCTAGGCAGCACAGGCGCGAGCCTACGAACCAACTCGAGCACAACCGGATAAATCTTCAGCGTCATGATGAGCTCCTTTGCTCGGGGACGCCCCCGGCCCCCCTGCTGCGCGCAGGCCGGTGCAAGGGCGCCGCAGGCGCCGCGCGGAGCGCGGTCGAAGACCCTTGCAGCGGCCGAGCACAGCGGCACGCTCAACAACCCCGAGCATCCACCGCCCACTCTCACACCCGCCCAACCCTGAGCACCGGCCGGCACAACACTGGTGCACGCGAGCGTCGCGAGGCAGCCAACACTCGCTCTTCCCCAACCATTCGCTCTTCCCCCAACCATTCGCTCTTCCCCAACCATTCGCTCTTCCTCCAACCATTCGCTCTTCCCCAACCACACCGCCGCTGGCCCTGCCACTGCCCCTCCCTCGATCTCAGCTCGTCCTCTTCCACACCGCGCCGAGCTGCCACGCGGGTAGTCCCTCGTACTCGGCTAGCCGCGCGCCGGACAGCGCGAGTTCACCGAGCACGCCGAGCGGCAGCGAGCGCGTCAGATCGCGTAGCGACGCGGGCGCGCTGAGCGGTGGATGCGCGGCGAGCGCGGGGTCGACGCTGGCGAGCAGGGTCAGCGGAGCGAGCACGGGGTCCGAGCTCGCGCGCGCCACGAAGTCGAGCATGAATCCGAAGCGGCGCGTGCGACGGGCCTCGGCGAGGACGCTGCGGGCCGTCGGGGTCGCGGGCGTGCGGGGGCCGCCTTGACCGAGCAGCGGCTCGAGGGCGCGTGCGATCTCGACGAGCTCAGGCGTGTCGTCGGCGACGAGCAGCGGCGTATCGCTGCCGCCGAAACGGCTGGGATCGCCCGCGCCGGGCAAGGCATGTACGCCGAATTGAGCCAGATTCTGGGTCGCGATGCCGTCGCACAGCTGTTGCGCGACGCCGGGCGCTCCCCAGTTCTTGACGTCGAGGCCCGTGCGCAAGACCAGCCACCCATAGCTTGGTCCTTCGAACGGTAGAGCGCCCGGGCGAGGCCGATAGAGCCCGGTGCCGAGCCAGCCGACGTCGGCCTGGCCCGCTTCGAACGCGCGCAGGCATTCGGCGAGCTCCTGCGCGGGCGCGACCTCGATGCGATCCAAAAAAGACGCGCCGCGGGCCGCGTGCGGATTGCGCGTGAAGAGCGCGAGGTTCACCGCGAGCGTGGCTTGGAACGCGCCGGTGCCGTCCGGAACGAGCGGCGAGAACCCGCGCGGTACGAGCGCGCAGAGTGGACTCGACAGCGCGCGGGCGAGCGCAAGCGGATCGGCGCCTGCCACGACGAACGAAAGCGGGTCGTTTGCTACCTCGACCGGCGCGGCGAAGCGCGCGAGCACCGCGCTCGCACCGAGCGCACGCGCGCGCTTCAGCGCGAAGACCGCGTCGCGCGCCACGAGCGGCTTGCCGCGGGCGGTCTTGAGCTCTGCGCGCAAGCGGACACGCGTGCCGCCTTTGGCGAGTTCGGGCAGGGCGTCGGCGAGCGCGGGGTAGGGCTTGCCGCTCGCGTCGAGCGCGTACAGCGGATCGGCGATGGCGCCCGCGAATAGCGCTGAAAATGGCTCATCCGCGAGATGCGGGTCGAGGCTCTGCGTGCGTAGCGGCACGCGCAGGCGGAGCGTTCCGCCGAGCGGCGTGCGACCGAGCGCGTGCGCGGTCGCTGTCGCGGCGAGGCTCGCGAGCCACGCGCGGCGCGAGAGCGTGATGCTCAGCGCACGAGCCACACGCCGTCTCCGGTTGCGAGCGCGAGCGGCGCCATCGCGTTGCCGTCGCCGGGGCAGACGGCGATCGCGTCGATCCCGCTCGGCACCGGCAAACGCCAGCGCAAGCGCAGCGCCCCCGACTCGTCCAGCGTGCGCACCACGAGCGCGTCGTCTTTTCGTTCCAGACTCGGCGCGCTGCTGACGAGCTCTGGTTTGCCGTCGCCGTCCAGGTCGTCGATCACGAGTTTCGCGCCGGTGTCCGGTGCGTCGATCAGACGCGCCTGATACAGGACCTTCGCCGTGCTGTTGCCCACCGGACGCGCCGCGCACGGCGCGCCCTCGGAGCCGCCGCGTAAAAACGAGCGACCGCCGCCGAGGGCGTCGACGTCGCTCGCGAAATCGACGTTTCCGAGCGGCGCTTCGCCGGTGCACGCGCTCCGTTGTCCTTTCAGGGCGAGCTCGCCGCGCGCCGAGCAGCCACCACCGGGCCACGGGAAAAGATCGTGAAAGCGCCGCGCCACCGCCAGCCCGGACGACAGTTCGAGCCCGTCGGCGCGATCGCTCAGGCCCACGCGCAGCTGGCCGGGAGCGGCAAACCAGGCCGCCGCGATCGGTTCGCGCGGCGGACTCGGCGCGACCGGACTGAGCTCGCTCCACGCGACCTGTGCGAGCGGCGTGAACTGACCGTGCACGAGTCGGCCGCTCGCGATGCGACGGCGCGTGACCAACACGAGCTCGCTCGAGCCGTCGCCGTCCAGATCGCCGCAGGCGAGCGCGACCGTGTCGCGGTCGGCGAACTTTGCCTTGTCGATGCGCGTGACGATCAGCGGAATCGGCGGAAACAGCGCGCGCAACTCGGGATCGAGTGGGCGCGACTCGAACGCCCGCGCGACGACCTGCGCCGAAGGGTCCTTGACGCGCTCCCAAAAACGACCGCGCGCCTCGTACACGTCGGCCGCCGCGGTCAGGTGGTCGCGCTGCAACGTGAGCGTCACGTAGACGAGTCTTCTTCTTCGCGCGCGTTGCTGCGCGTCGCGCAAAGAAAGCTCGCCGCGCACGCCGGTCGCGCCCGCTCCCAGCCGCGCCGCTACGAGGTCAGCGGCGCTCTGTCGCAAAGCCTCCGGCAGGCGCGCCGGCCCAGGCGCGGACACCGCAACGACGAGCGCGCCTCGGGCGCGATCGTCGAGCGCGCTGGCGAGCGCGCAGGCCAACCCGCCGAGCGCGGTAGTTTCTCGCGCGCAGGCCGGGTTCTCGCTGGCTGGCGCCGCTGGGCTGATCAGCGGATTCGCGCGCGCACTAGCCGTGAGCGCGAGCACCGCGCTGATCGCCGAAATTCGGCGCCGCATCTGGGCGCCCGAGACGATAGCCTGTAGCGGATCGCACAGATTGAGCACGCCGCAGGTCTAGCCGGTCTGCTGGGCGCTCACAAAAGCCGCCATTTTTCCCGCACACCGGGCTCGTGGCCGGTCTGTTTTGACGATCGGCGCACGCCGTTCGCCGAAAATGGAGACTTCTATGATATCCGGTGGGGCGGTTTGGCGCCCCGTCTCGTCTCCCTGTTCGCGCTCCCGGCGGTTGCCGTCGCTCTGCTCGCGTTTCCCGGCCGCGCGCAGGCGCAGTGTGTCGACGAGGCCCTGAAGCAGCAGCTCGTCGGGGATCGCGCCTATCGCGGCGTCGTGCCGCGCGTCTTCAAGAAGGCGCTCCGTCACGAGCTGTCCGCGCTGGGCGGTTGGTTCGCCGGAGATCTGTCGGACGGCGCGCCCGCTTACGGCGGCGCGTACACCTTTCACTTCACCGAGGATCTCGGTCTCGAGGCGAGCTACGTGCGCTCGCGCGAGAGCTTTGCGCTCTTGAACGCGTTGCAGGGCAAGTTCGCCGGGCAAGTGCAGTTTGAGCCGCAGCCCAGCAACCCGGTGCAGTTCTTCATGGGGCATTTGCTGTGGTCGATGGCGTACGGCAAGGTGCGTTGGCTCGGCGGCGGTATCAGCCGCTACGATTTTTTCCTGGCGCTCGGCGGCGGCGCGATCGTCGAGCCAGGTGACCGCGGGCTGACCGGCTCCGGCGGTTTCGGCATGAAATTCTATCTGAACGACTGGTTCGCCTTGCGTTGGGACGTGCGCGACGCCATTCATCAGATGAAGCGCGAGCAGCTCGGCGTCGAAAAGATCGTGAATGATCTGACCGTGCTCGGTGGTTTCAGCGTCTTCATTCCCTTCAAGAGTTGAGCCTCGCTCTCGAGGCCGAAAGCAG
>DASYCR010000779.1:0-3703 GCA_036500095.1 Polyangiaceae bacterium | reverse complement strand
GGGCAGATCCAGGATCGTCGTGAGCTGCCTTTCGAGCTCGATACGGCCAAGCAGAGCGTCGGCATTCGCATCGACTTCAAAAGCCCACCCGCGCGCGAGATCCCGGTAGCCTGGGAGATCGCGAGGCCGCTCCGCGGCAAGGCCGCAGACGGCGGCGGCGAGCGGGTGGTCGAGCTGGGCGAAGCGCGAGCGCGCGTGGGCGAGCCTCGGCTCGACGTGCCGATCCTATTGCGCGCCGGGCAGCTGCTCGGCGTCTGGCACGTTCGCGTCCGGGTCGACGGGCAGGTCGCGCTCGACCGCGACGTGCTGGTGTTCGATCCGAAGCACGCTCTGGACGGCGGGCAGTGACACACGCTCGACGCGTACGCCGAGCCGAGCGAGCGCCTCGAGCCCCCGCTCGTGCTGCACGCGCGCGCGCACGGCGAGCGCGCTGACGGCCGCGCGCGACGCGTCACTGTCGCTTGCTTCGAGTCCGACATCGAGTCGCATCGGGAGCCAAGCGAGCTGGCGTCGTCGTGGTAGCTCGGCCAGCGCTCGCAAGAGCAGCCGGCGCTCGTCGGGATCCGGCGCGGGCGACCACAGGTAGATCAAGCTCGGCTTCGGCTTCTCCCGCGGTAGGCGCCGCAGCAGACGAATCAGTTCGAGATCGGTTTGACCGCGCTCCGGCTCGAGCCGGGCCGGCGCGCCGATGCCGAAGCTCGCCAGGTAACGGCGCAGGCTGCGGTCGGTGCGCGTGGTGGCCAAGACTTCGCCGGCTTTGAAGGGTGCACGGACGCGCAAGCGGTCCGCGCGACGCGCGACGCGTTCGAGCTCACTCGCGCGAACGCGCGACGCGGACGCGGGATCGAGTGGTCGCATGTGCTCGAGCGCGCGCGCCGCGAGTTCGTTCGCGTCGAGACCACAGCGATCGGCGTCGAGCACGCTGGTGGCTTCCCCGAGCGCCGACAAGAGCTTTACGGTGTGGCCAGGCCCGCGATCGGGTGTGATGAAAGCGCGCGCGCGCGCGGCTACGATCGCGAGCCCGACGCGATCCCCACGCGCCGCGTGGCGCACCGCGAAAGTCGCCACCTCGTCGATCGCGACGTCGAGCGGCGCGCGTCCGGGCGCGCCGGCGAGCAGCTCGCAGCTGGCGTCGAGCACGAGCCACACGATGTCACGCTCCTCGCGCTCGTACTCGCGGACCAGCAATTTCCCGCGCTTGGCGCTGGCCTTCCAGGCGATGCGCCGAAACGGGTCACCGGCGACCAGTTCGCGCAGTTCGCGTAACTCATCACCGCCGCCCGCGATCACACCGGGTCGACCGCGGTCCGCGACCTGATGGCTGCGGCCGCCGCGGGCGCTGCGCGCGAACGACTTGTAGGCGCGGGGCATGACATCGACCCCGTATGGGTTGGCGAACGTCAGCGGCACCTCGTACAGGCCTGGGCCGCCCTGTACCTCGAGTGACAGGCCGTGAATGCCGAAACGCCCGGCGCGCGTGCCGACGACGCGCAAGGTGACGGCGAGGCGACCGCCTCCGGGCACTTCACCGCGCTCCGGGACGATTTCGATCGACAGCTCGGGCGAAGCAACGGCGCGCAGTCCCGAAAAGCGCGCGGCGCGCGAGTCACGATTGCGCACCTCCGCTTGAATCTCGACGGCCTCCGCGCGCGCGACGCGCACGGTGCGCGGCTTCTCTCGCCAGAGCATTTCGAAACCGGCGCCGCGAATGCGCGCGACGCCGATCTCCGTGACCGCGCGAGCGAGCGCGAGTCCGACCAGCAGCGCGCTGCCCCAAGCCACGATCACGGCTTGTTGTAAAACCAGCCCCGCGAGCACGGTGCTAAGCCCGGCGATCGCCAAGTCGACGCTGGTGCGAGTCGGGTGGACCTGCACGGAGACGCAAGGCTAGCCTAGATCGCTCTGTGACGCTCCTCGCCAAAATGCAGGGCCTTTGCAGCGCGTTCCTACTGACCGCGCTGACCGCACGCTACGCCGTGGCCGAGCCGATGGAGCTGTCGCCGCTCGAGCAGTCGCTGGTCGCCGAGACGCTCGAGACGCGAAAGCTCGAGCTCGATCCGGCGCCGGAAGGCAAGTGGATCGAGTCGATCGAGGTCCGCCGCGTCGAGGTCTTCGACGAGCGCGATCCAGTACCGGATTTGCTGAACGTGTTTCACACCACGAGTCGCGAAGCGGTCATCCGTCACGAGTTCCTATTCGAGGTCGGCGATCGCTACTCACAGGCCAAGGCTGACGAGATCGCTCGCAATTTGCGAGCGCACCCGCAGCTCTCGGTCGTGCTGGTGGTCACGGCGCGCGGCTCGGCGCCGGATCGCGTGCGCGTGATCGTGATCACCAAGGACGTCTGGAGCATTCGTCTCAATTGGAACGTGCAGTCGGCCAACGGGCACATCAACTACCTGCTGCTCAATCCGAGCGAGACCAACGCGGTCGGAGCGCACGCCCTGGTAGGTGGTCTGCTCGTGCTCGACCCGGGGGCGGTTTCGACCGGTCTCCAATTCGCGCACCGCCCACTCGGAACGCACATTCAGGGCAGCGCCGACGCCAGCCTCGTCTGGAACCGCAGCACGGGTGCTGAAGAAGGCTCGTACGGCGATTTGCGCTACGGCTTGCCGTTGTACGCCCTCGATACGCGCTGGGCTTGGGGGACCTCGTTTTTGTGGCGCTACGACGTGTCGCGTCGTTTCGTCGACGTCTCGCTCGCGCGCTACGACGCCAAGGTCACTCCCGGCAACGACGGCATTCCAATCCAGTTTCACCGCGATCGCTTGTATGGCGGCTACCAGCTCACGCGCTCGTTCGGTCGCCGTTTCAAGTGCGATTTGTCGCTCGGAGCGGAGGCCGATCGACGCGTGTATCGGCCGTTCGAGCTCAGCGCGTACGATCCGCGCGCCGCGCTCGAATTCGTCAACAATCAGCTGCCGGTTTCCGACCAACGCATCAGCCCGTTCGCTCAGCTGCACGCGCATCGCAGCGATTTCGACAGCCGGCTCGAGATCGAGACGCTCGGGCTTCAGGAGGACTATCAACGCGGTTACGATCTCTTGCTGCGCGCATATCCCGCGAGCACGCACGTCGGCTCATCGCGCGATTTGATCGGCACGGAGGCCGCGCTCTCTTACACGTTCCCGCTCGGCGACGGACTCGTGCTTCCGCTCGTCGGTTCGCGCCTCGAGTACGCCGCGCACTCGCGGGACTACGCGCTCGCGCTCGCGCAGCTGCGCGCGGTGTCGCCGCGCACCGGCCTCGGACGCTTCGTGCTCGACGGGCTCGTGTTGGATCGATTTCACAACTACCTCAATCGCCGCAACATTCTCGGCGGAGAAGGTCGCCTGCGGGGCTATCCAGTCGGCGCCTTTGCGGGCGCCGACCAGGTGAGTCTCAACGCGGAGTTTCGCACGCGTTCGGTCGACATCTGGTCGGCGCAAGTCGGCGCGGGGTTATTCTACGATCTCGGAGACGCTGCCGATCGCGTGCGAGACTTCCGCGTCAAGCAGTCGGTAGGGGCCGGCTTGAGAGTGCTCTTTCCCGAGCTCGATCGTCTTATTTTTCGCCTCGATTGGGGCTTTCCGCTGACGCCGGGCTACCGCGTTCCACTGGGAGCCGTGTTTGTCGCCTTCGGTCAAGCCTTCGACGTGCCGGCCGTCCCGGTGCCAAACGTCACGACGGCGCTGCTCGAAGGCTCGTCCCTGCTCGAGTAGTC
>DASYCR010000778.1:0-6826 GCA_036500095.1 Polyangiaceae bacterium | reverse complement strand
CGCCAGCGAGGCGAAGCTCCTGGTTTGTGCGGCCAAGAAGGATCCGGAGAATCTCGAGCTCGTTCGACGAGCGGAGGCCGCGGCGCACTTCGTGCGTGACCCAGCGCTGCTCGAGCAGGTGCTGGAGGCCATTCCGGTGCGCGAACGGGTGAAAGCCTTGCTGGCGATCGCCGAGGCCGCGGAGCAAAAACACGAAATCGTGCAGGCCATCCAAACTCTCGAGCGTGCGCGGGGCCTGGAGGGGCTCGCGAGCGACGAGCGTGGCCAGATTTTCGAGCGACTTTCGGGCGTATTGCGCCGCACCGGACGTCGCGACGAGCTGGAGTTCGCACTCGAGGCGGAGCTCGCCGACAACGAACTGCCGCGCGAGACGCGCGCGCGCCTCGGCGGCGAGCTGGCCGCGCTGATTAGCGCGCGCGGTGATCCCGAGCGTGGGCTGCGCGTGCTCGAACCGTTGCTCGCGGAGAGCCCGCGCGACGAGGCGCTGCTCGGCGCGAGCGTCGCGCTGGCTCGGCAGGCCAACGACAAACCGCGCTTGGCGGCCAGCCTCGATCGCTTGGCCGAAATCACACTCGACGTGAGCGAGCGCGTTTCGCTGTTGCGCGAGGTCGCAGAGCTGTTCGCCGATCACGGTGAGGAAGCGAAATCGCTGCAGCGCTGGCAACAAGTGATGGAGCTCGAGCCGAACGACACCGGGGCGCTCGGCGCTCTCGAGCGCGACGCGGAGCGCCGTGCGGACTACGAGTCCCTGGTCACCCTGCTGTCGCGCCGCGCCGCGCTGGCCAGCATGGTCGACGACGTGCGCCGTATTCGCTTGCGGCGGGCCACCGTGCTCGAGCAGCGGCTCGGGCGCGCCGACGAGGCGCGCACCGAGCTGGAAGCGCTGATCTCGGCCACGGGCGACAACTTGAGCGTCTTGCGCGTGCTGGCCGACCTCAACGAGCGCCTCGCATCGCCCGCGCGCGCGGCCCCGCTCTGGCTGCGCGCGAGCGCGATCGCTCAAGATCGCGCGGAGGCGGCCGATCTGTCGCGCCGCGCGTGTGAAGCGTACCTGGCCGGTGACGACATCGAATCGGCGCACCGCGTGCTCGAAGCCATGGGCGCCTGGGCGCAGTCGCCGAAGCTGCTCGAGCTTGCCGTAGCCGTGGCGCGCCGCCGCCAGAGCCCCGCCCACTTGGCCGAAGCGCTCACCGATCTGGCGACCATCTCGGATGCCCCGCACGAGCAGCGTGCCGCGTGGCTCGTCGAGGCCTCGCGCGCGTCGCTCGCCGCGGGTACGCCCGACAACGCGCGCGAGCTTGCCACGCGCGCCGCGCGCCTCGCGCCGGAAGCGGCGGCCCCGCAAGTGCTCGCGCGCTACCTGGAGTATCTGAGCCACGGTCCAGGCGACGCGGCCGACGCGCGCGTGACCACCGCCGAGCTGCGCGGCATCCGCGAGCGGCTTGAAACCGAAGACGCCGAGCTGCGCGCGTTCCTGATCGCCGAGTCGCTCGACGTCGCGCTCTCGGGCGACGCGGGCCGTCGCGAGCTCGAGCGCGCGCTGGAGGACTGCGGTGAGCGACCGCTGATCGCCCTCGGCTTGGCCGAGCGCTTGGCGCCAAACGACGTGGGGCGCGCTCTCAACTACTTCGACATTGCGCTCGGTGGCGATCTGCGCGGCGTGCGCAAGCGCGGTCAAGTGGCGCTGGCCGCCGGTAAGCTCGCCGTCCAGAACGGTCAGCCCGAGCGCGCCCAGGGCTATTTCGCGGTGGCGGCAGGAGCGCCCGATTCGCGCGAAGAAGCCCAAGTCGAGAGCCGCCGTATTCTCGCCGCCGAGGCGCGCCCGGCTCCCTCGTTCAATCCCGGGGGCACGATGGTCATGCAGCCCGTCGAGGCGCGGCCGGCTCCGTCGTTCAACCCCGGGGGCACGATGGTGATGCAGCCGGGCGCGCCCGCTTTGGAACCGAGCACGGTCCGCGGGCTCGGCTCGCCGCGCGCCACGCCGCCAGGGACACCCGCGGCTCGTATCCAGTCACCGTGGCCTGGCCCGTCCTTCAGTGAGGCGCCCGTCCTTGCGCCGCGCATCAGCAGCAAGCCAGCGCCAGCGGAGCTCGAGCGGACCCTGCCGATCCCCTCGACGCCGCCGTCGAGCCCTCGCCAGCCGCGACCGAGTCCGGCGCCGAATCCCGCGCAGAGCATGCGTCCGCAGGTGTCGGGGCGCTACTCGGTGGCGCCGCCCGAGGCCGAGCGGGTCTCGCAGCCGCCGCCGACGGCAGCGCCGCTCACGGCCACGCCGCCGACGACTGCGTCGCCGACCACGACGTCCCCCGCGTCGCCGCGGCCGGGCGATGCGCTTCGGCAAACCGCGACCATGACGCTCGCCGGCGCGAGCGAACAGGAAGAGCGCTTGTTCGCCGCGCTGAACGACGGCTCATACGACGCGGGGATCGAGCTGATGCGGCAGCTCGAACATCGCACGAGCCGCACGCACGAGCTCGTCACCGTCTGCCGGCGCATCGCCTACATCAGGCCCGGCGAAGCCTGGGCGATCGGCAAGCTGTACGAAGCGGTGCTCGCCGATCGCGATTTGTCCTATGCGCGTGCCGTCGAGCACGTGCTCGCGATCGTGGCCGGTGATCGCCCCGCGTGCGAGCCGCCTGCGCTCGCCGATCAAGCGGAGCAACCGGACGCCGTGCGCTCGATGCTGTTTCGCGACGGCGCGGGGCCGGTGCAGGAGGCGCTCGCTTTGGTTTGGGAAGGCGCGGAGCACGTGTTTCGTCGCGATCCGAGCACGTACGGCGTCACCGGGCTCGAGCGCGTGCCGCTCACCGCGCCGACTCCGCTGGCGCGCGTGTACGCCAGCGTGGCGCGCGCGTTTGCGCTCACACGCGCGCCGCTGTTTCAGCGCCGAAGCGCCGGCGCGATCACCGTCAACCTCGCGCTGTTGTCGCCGCCGGCCGTGATTCTTTCGGGTGACGTGCGCCAGGAGACGCCGGAGTTGCGCTTTCACCTCGGCGCAATGTTGGCCGCGACCATTCCGCAATACGTCCTTTTGTTCGGTTCGCCCGAGTCGCAAGCGCGCGCGGTGCTCAAGGGGCTCGGCTTCGCCTTCGGTCCGCCGCAAGCGCAGCAGACGAAATCAGGCGGCGTGCTCAACCTCGCCGAGGTGCTGTGGGAGAGCATCCCCGCGCGCTATCAGCGCCGCCTGCGCGAGCTCTGCCACGCCCCCGAAGCACTCGACTACGACAGCGCGCTGGCCGTCTCGCGCAACGCGCTGCGCCGCGCGGGCCTGTTTGCGGCGGGTGACTTGGCGGTCGCGCTGACCGCGGTCGCGGCGGAGGAAGGCTTCGTGCCGGAACGGCTCGCCGAGCCGAACGGCGTGGCCGAGTTGTGCGGGACGAGCGCGTCCGCGCGAAGCCTGCTAAGCCTCGCCCTGAGTCCCGAGTTTGCCCACGCACGCTGGCAAACTGCCAAGCCGGGCGGCCCGAGACACTGAGCGACATGAAAGCTGAGCATCGAACGGGATGCGGGAAGGAGGCGAAGAGCGCGACAGCTTTGTCGCGGTGCGCGGTCGAGAGCCGGCTCGGCTCGCCGTTTTTCAGGCTGGCACGCCGGTCGCTAGCACTGCTCGCCGTGAGCGCGTTGATCCCTGCTTGTATCCTGGCGGACGCACCCCAATTCGTGACGCCTGGCCAGCGCGCTCCGGTGTTGGACCTGTTCGACGCAGCCCCGCCGATTTTGAAGGTCCTGACCGTAAAGGACGGCGATCCGCCGGTTTTGCTCAACGTTCCGGTTCGTTCGGAGGACGCGGGTGAGCAATTGTTCGCGGTGCCGTGGGTCGACTACGGCACGCCACAGCAACGACTGATCACCGTGTTCCGGATCGGCGCCTCTACGTACGACGACTCGACGCGGGCCGTCGGGTACTCGTGGTCTGCGGACGGGCTCGGCTCGGGGTGTCACCGGCTCAGCTTGCTGGTTGCGCACGAGAGTTCGTTCGACAGTAACCTGCAGGTCATCTCTTCGCGGAAGAGCGACGTCGCGATCGCGACCTGGCTCGTCGCTGCCAACGAGCAGCCGGGTATGCCCATCAATTTCGACGACTGCCCGGAGCCTGCCCTGTGACGCGCAGGCCGTTGCTCGCGCTCGCTGTGTTGCCTTGGCTCTTGGGCTGCAGCGTCGCTTCGGTCGACGCTTCGCCCGGCGATATTGCCAAGAATACCTGTAGTAGCAACGAGGATTGCGCGGGCGGCTTCTGCGCCGATCAGCGCTGCGTGGCGGCGAACGGCCAGTTCGGCACGTTCCTGTTTCAGGTCACGCCCGCGACCGACGCCGATCTCGTTACCGGGATTCAACTGAAGACGGTGAGCAACCTCGCGACGTCGGGCGGCGCGCTCGACATCCAGCTCGATCCGCTGGTGAACGTCACCGGCCACATCACGGCCGCGCCGGTCGCGGGTTGTACACCGGCATTTCTCGACGCGATGGGCGCCGTCTCCAGCAACGTGGCAAGTGATCAAAGCGTTCCCGCCCAGGTAACGCTCACGCCGAGCTCCGAGGTGCTGGGGGTCTACGCGGCGCCCACGGTGGCCCAAGCCAGCTGGGACGAGAGCACGCAGTCCTATCCCTTCCAGTTGAAGGTGCCGCCCGGTGACTACGACATTTACATCGAGCCCGCCGCTCAAGCCGCAGACAGCAAGTGCATCTTGCCGCCTCAGCTCGCGCCCAAAGTGACGGTCAACACGAAGTACCTCACGATCGACACGCCAGTGCCCTCGAACTTTCAGCTCAGCGTGAGCTGGCCACCGCAAACCGACACGCTCAAGGATTGGTATGCGGACATGCTCGACCCCGTGAGCGGCCTGGTCATTTCGAATCGCGTGCCGCTGGTGCAGACGGCGGGGCCCGACCCGACCGGTCACTATCTCGCCAACCTCACCTATGCGCCGGTCGCGGCCGACAGCTCGGGCCCTACGGGGCAAGAGCTGATTCGGCTTCAGTTCGAGCCCCCGAGCTGCACGCCTTCCGGAGCTTTGGCGGGTTCGTGTCCCGGCGTGCCGACGCCTACGCTGTTCATGGCGCGCGATGCGCTCAGCGTGTTCACACCCGCGAGCGGTACTCTCACCCAATTTACCCAGCTGCCGAAGACGGTGCACGTGGAGGGGCAAGTGACCGTGCTTGGGCTCGCGACCTACGCAGCGGCCCACGTCAGCTTGGTCGCTCAGCAGCTCGCTGGCATCGCGCCGGGCTTGTTCGCCGCATTTTCGCGCACCGTCGACACGGCGAGCGACGGAACTTTTGCGATCGATTTACTGCCGGGCACCTATACGGCCTACGCCGTGCCCGTCTCGGACGTGTCGCACTGTGGCTCGGGTCAGGTGAGTGGCTGCTTTGCACAAGCCGGTCAAGCTTGGGATGTGGCGGCGTCGCCCACCACGCAGGGCGGACGCCTGATCGAACTGAGCGCGGCGATTCCCGTGGTCGGTGCGGTCGCGGACTTTGGCGGCCATCCGCTCGTGGGCGCGCAGGTTCAAATGGCCGCGTCTGCGAGCGAACTTTCGAGCGACGTCCTGGCGCAGACGCTCGGCAACAATCAGTCGCTCTTTGCGGCCCGCGCTTCGAGCGACATCGTGGTCGATTCAGGGGCTTTCAAGATCTGGTCGGATCCGGGCACGCTCGACTTGTCCGTCCGCCCGCAAGCCGGGACGGGCTTCCCGTGGCTCGTGCGCCCGAGTATCGGGGTTGCCAGCACGGCCTACACATCAGGGCTGAATCTGGGCGCGATGCAGATCCCGCTCCCGGTCCCGTATCAAGGCACTGTGGAGATCTCGGACGGCTCCGGTGCAGGGACACTCGGCGCAGGCGCACTGATTCGCGCCTATGTCTATGTCCAAGCTACGCAGCATGCCTCGTCGACCAGCGTCAACTACACGGCTGACCCGACGTCCGCTCAGTTCGTCTTGCAGGTGGCCGAGACGCGCGCGGATGACGTCGGACATTTCGAGCTGCTCATTCCAGCCAAGCTGAACACGTCAGGACCGTGAGTCCAATTCCACTCACGGTGTGATCGAGACGGCAGCGCATCGCGAGTCGGAAAGAAAACTGGCAGGCGCGGAACAACCATCATAGGCTTTTCGGCGTGAAGCGTTCGGGTCCGACCAGCGTGCCGCCGCGTAGCGACGGCGATTCTGATTTGGCTGGCGCGCTCCATGAGGTTTCCAACGCGTTGACGGTAGTTCTCGGCTGGCTCGACGCCGCGAGCGATCGCGTGGCCGGGGGCCCGGCGCGCGAAGCCATTGATGTCGCTCGGACCCACGCGCTGCTGGGTCATCGCATCGCCAGGGCCGCGATCGGCGCCGAGCTCGAGCGCGATACCGAGCAGAAATCAGCGGGGGCCGTGCTCGCGGCCGCGGCGCTCGGCGTCACGCCGCGCGCGGACGTGCGCGGAGTTCGTGTGGAAATCGACGCGTCGGATCCGGGTCATGCCCTGATCCGCGACATGGGCGAGGCTCTGCAGATCCTCACGAACCTACTGCTCAACGCGATCGACTTTTCGCCCGAGGGCTCGGTCGTCAAGGTCGCCGTGCGCGACATCAGCAGCAAGATCGTCTTCTCGGTCGCCGACCAAGGTCCCGGCATCGATCCCACGCGCGTCGAGACCCTGCTCACCGCGCCCGCGTCCACGCGCCGCGGCGGAGCCGGGGTCGGTTTGCGCCACTCGGCGGCACTCGCCAAAAAGCACGGCGGGGAGCTGCGCATCGCGCGCAGCCAACCAGGCGCTTGTTTCGAGTTGCACTGGCCGGTCGCCGAAGCACGCTCGAGCGTGCGCCCGTCGCGCGCGCCGAGC
>DASYCR010000777.1:0-15560 GCA_036500095.1 Polyangiaceae bacterium | reverse complement strand
GGAATCGACCGGTGACGTGGGCTCGGTCGAGGCGGGCGACGCGGTTTCGTCACAGCCTGTGAACGAGGGCGAGCTCGCTCGCAGCGCCGGGCGCGGCGGACTCGCGATCGCGTTTGCGAAGATTTATTTCATGCTGGTCGGGCTGGTGCAGCAAATCGTGTTGCCGCGCGTGCTCGGCTTGGGTGGCTACGGCGCCTTGTCGAGCGCTCTATCCGCCTCGAGCATCGTTTCCAATCCAGTCACGACCACGTCCATTCAAGGTGTGAGCCGCGCGGTCGCGCACGCCACACCTTCTACGCAAGCGGGCACGATTCGACGCGTGTTCGGCTTGCACGCGCTGTTCGGCATCGGCCTCGGGTCGGCCTTCTTTGGCTTGGCGCCTTGGATCGGGCGCGCGTTCGGCATGAGCCACGTGGTGCCCGCGCTGCGCATCTTGAGCGCGATTTTGCTACTCTACTCGCTGTATACGCCGCTGGTCGGCGTGCTGAACGGGCAGCGACGGTTCAGCTATCAAGCGGGCTTCGACATGCTCGCGACCACGCTGCGCACGGTGGGGCTCGTGGTCGGAGCGCTGCTATTCGAACACGGTGGCGCCTCGGGCATCGACGGTGCGAGCGCTGGGTTCGTGGGCGGCGCGTTGATCGTCTTCGCGCTCGCCGCGAGCGTCGTCGGGATCGGCCGGCGCGGGCCGTCGGCGCTCAGCGTGAGGGCGCACCTGGTTTTCATCGGACCGATTCTGATCGGTCAAGGGTTGCTCAATTTGCTGCTGCAAGCCGATTCGCTACTGCTCCGCCGTTTTGCGGCCGACGCGGCGATCGCGACGGGGCTGGCGCCCGCAGCGGCCGACACGCTCGTCGGTGCGTATCGCGCGATTCAACTGTTTTCGTTTCTGCCGTATCAGCTGCTGATCGCGGTCACTTTCATCCTGTTTCCGATGCTCGCCAAGGCCGCGCGCGACGGCGATCGCGCGGCCGTCGCGCGCTACGTCAGCACGGGTGTCCGGCTTTCGTGCATCTTCGGCGCCGCCATCGTCAGCGTCAGCGCGGGACTCAGCGAGCGCCTGGTGGAACTCGTGTACGGGCACGAAGCGGCCACCCTCGGCGGTCCGAGCCTCGAGCTACTCGCGCTCGGCTTTCTGGCGTTCGCGATCCTGGGCGTGCTCACCACCGTGCTCAACAGTCTCAATCGCGAGATCGACAGCGCAGTCGTGGTCGGCATCGCGTTCCTGTTGGTGGTGGTGCTCTGCTTTCTGCGCGTGCGCGGCGGCGCGTTTGGGCCGGGGCTCTTGCTCGCGACGGCGCAGGCGACGTCCACGGGCTTGGTTTTGGCCACGCTTTCAGCGGCGTTTCTCGTGCGGCGCACGGCGGGTGCCGTCGTGCCGTTGCGCGTGGTGGTGCGCGTGCTGTTCGCTCTGGCGATCGCGGTCGGAGTGGGCAGGTATTTGCCGCACGCGAGCAAGCTCGTCACGCCGGTGTACGCGGGCGTCGTGGTCGTGGTGTATGCGCTCGTGCTGATCGTCACGCGCGAACTCGGCCGCGCCGACCTCGAGACCGCCCGCGCCGTGCTCGGCAAACGCCGCCCGCGGCGCGATGTCTAGCCAGCAAACAGGGTCACTTTCTTCTCGTCGGGTGCGCGTCCGGCGCAAGAAAAAGTCACGCGGCCAATCCGCGCCCCAAGGTCGCTCGCGCCGGTCTGGCCGGTGTTTCCTTGGGTTTGTTCCTTCCTTTGCCGATCGCGATCTTGCCTCTCAAGATCCTTCAACTCGAGCTAGCGCTTCGACTCGACGCTCTCGTCGATCGCTTCGCGCACGAACAACTCTTCGAGCGTCTCGTGGAGCGGCACGACTTCCGTTACTTGGCAGCCTCGCTCGAGCGCGCGCTTGAGCAGCGTCGACACGTGCGCTTGGCCTTCGATCTCGATCACCAAGCGCCCGGCCAATTGCCGCACGACGTGCCCGGCGCTCGCGCATTCAGCGGCAAATTCGGCGTCCGCGCCCGTGAGCATCAGATCCGTACGCCGCACGTCGTGTTTGAGCAGCTCGCTCAGGCGACCGCTCACCACGACTTGACCGCGCCGCAGAATCGCCACTCGGTCGCAAATCGCTTCCACGTCGCTCAAGATGTGCGTCGAAAAGAAGATCGTGCGCCCGCTCTTGCGCTCATCCAAAATCAAATCGCGCACCTCCTTGCGCCCGACTGGATCGAGCCCGCTCATGGGCTCGTCCAAGATCAGGAGCTCGGGATCCGCCACGAGGGCCGCGGCGAGGCCGGTGCGTTGCAACATGCCCTTCGATAGCCGTTGCACGGGGCGATCCGCCGCGTACCAGACGCCCACTTGTTCGAGCACGCGCCGCGCGCGCTCACGCACCGCGCGCGCGCTGAGTCCCGAGAGTCGCCCGCACAGTTCCACAAACTCGCGTGGCGTGAGGTACGGGTAGATATAGGGATTTTCCGGCAGAAAACCGACCTGCGCCATCGCGCGCGGACTCGGGATCGGGTGTCCGAAAACAGTAGCGCTCCCGCTGCTCGGCGCGATCAAGCCGGTCAGCATCTTGATGGTCGTGGTCTTGCCCGCGCCGTTCGGACCCAAGAAGCCGAAGATCTCGCCGGCCTCGACCGCAAAGGAGATCCCCTGAACCGCGAGCACGCGGCGCCTGAGAAATCCGATGCGAAACTCCTTGCGCAAGCCGTCGACGCGAATCAGAGTGCTCACGGTCGCGTGAGGGTACTTGGTGGTCGGACGGGAGCAAAGAAGCATCGGGTATCTGTGCCCGCTCGCCCAAAACTGGACCTTTCGCGGGCGATCCGAGGAAAATCGCGCTGGCGCTTGCTCTGCCGGCCGGTGCTCGCCCTTCCCTCGTCCTTCCAGCAACAACACAAAAAACGTGTTAACTATGGCGCGGCTTCGCAAGGTATTTTTGGGGCTTCACTCTGCAGCCGCTCTGAACACTTCAGGAAACGCATGATGAAACGGGTTGGATTTGCTTCGTTGTCGGTTCTTGGTGCGCTCTTCGTGACCGCGTCGGTCGGGGCGCAGACTCAGCCGGGGTTCCCGCCCGCACAACCCGGAGCACCCGCGCAGCCAGCTCCCGCGCCCGTTCAACCTGGCGCGCCCGTGCAGCCCGGCGCAGCGGTTCAACCAGGCGTGCAACCCGGCGCGCCGATGCAGCCCGCGCAGCCCGCACCTCCCATACAACCCGGCGCACAGCCAGGCCAGCCACCGCCGCAAGCCGGCGCACCGCAGCCTGCTTTCGGAGCTCAAGCATCCGTGGGCGTCAACAACATGGATACCAGCACGCAAGGGTCCGAGCTCGCTGGCGCCAGCGCGGGCGCCTCGCCTGACACTACGGAAACGGACCGCGCTTGGCGCGCGATGTCGCTGCACCTCGGCAACACGATCGCCGGCGCCACCGGTCTGCTGCGTGTGAGTGAGGCGGGCGCGGGTGCGTCCGGCACGTTCCGCATGTCGCTCATGGGCAGTTATTTCAGCGGGTCTGGCTTCCTGTGCGGCTCCGGCACCCCCTGCCCTTCACTGAACGGCGAACCGCAAGCCCAGTCGGACGACGTGACGCGCGTTGCCGTGCATCTCGGCCTCTCGGCCACCGTGCTCCCCTTCTTGGAGATGTACGGGTCCTTCCACAACCACGCCACCAGCGACTCTCGCGGCCGCCCGCAGCTCCTGCAGGTGCTCGGCGACACCACGTTCGGGCTCAAGGGCTTCATGCCCATGTCGCCCGATCAGATCTTCTTCGTCGGCGGCGCGGCGGAGCTCTACCTCCTGAACGGCACCGGCGGCGTCGGCCTCGACGGCGGGAGCACGAGCTTTGCGATCCGCGCGCTCGCTACCGCTGATCTCAACAATCGCCTCAACGCGGCCGACCGCATCCCGCTCCGCTTCCACCTGAACGTCGGCTACAAGTTCGACAACTCCGCCAACATCGTCAAGAGCGTCGAGCAAAATCCGCCGCCGCTCGGGCGCAACCAGAACATCACGCGCATCGAGCGCTTCGGCCTCGACATCAATCGCGTCGATTTCCTGCAGCTCGGGCTGGGCGGCGAGTTCGTGCACGAATACGTGCGGCCGTTCGCGGAGTGGACCATGGACCTGCCCTTCAACCGGCAGAGCTACGTCTGTAAGGCGGAGGGCGCGCTCGCCAACGGTGAAGGCTGCCTCGGTGAAAACCAGGGCTTTGCCACGAGCCCCTCGCGCCTGACGATCGGCGCGCGCGTGTTCCCTTGGCCGGATCACGGGCTCTCGCTGCTCACCGCCTTCGACATCGGTACCAGCGGCACCTCCAAGTTCGTCGATGAAATCGTGCCGGAAATGCCGTGGAACTTCTGGCTCGGCATCGGTTACGGCGTCGATACCGTGCCGCCCAAGCCCGTCATTCAGCGGGTCGAGGCGCCGCCCGCGCCGCCGCCGCCGCCCGCGGCGCCCACCGAATACTTCGTGCAAGGCGTGGTGGTGGAAAAGAACACCACCAACCCGATCCCGGATGCCGTCATCAAGTTCGATGGCCGCAGCATGACCGGCATGGTGTCGCGCGAGGACGGCACGTTCCGCAGCGCGCCGCTCGACCCCGGCACGTACACGTTCAACGTCAGCGCGAGCGGGTATCGTGACGGGCAATGCAGCGCCACCGTTCAGCCGGTTGCGCCGGGCCAACCCGGCGTGGTCCAAGCCGGCGTCGGTGGCCCGCCCGGTACCGTCGCGCCGCCCGTGGTCGCAGGCGCTCCGCCAGCCGCGCAGCCCGGCATGCCCGCGCAACCCGGCGTGCCCGCACAGCCCGGCATGCCTGCACAGCCCGGGCCAGTGGACCCGAACCAACCGCCTGGAGCGCAGCCGAGCAACGTGTTCAGCGTCCAGTGCGAGCTCGAGGCGCTGCCCAAGGTCGGCACCGTGGTCGGTTCGCTCGTCGACGCGGACGGCGCCGGCCCCGTCGGCGGCGGCTCCGTCAAGGTCACGGACAAACTGAACCGCGAACTCAACCTCACCGCCGACGCGAACGGCGCGTTCCGCTTCGAAAACGTGCCGCCGGGTCCGCTCAAGTTCACGGTCGACGTCCCGGGCTACTTTACCAACGTGTCGGAAGTCACCGTGCGCCCGCACGAGGAGTCGCAGGCCCGCATCCTGCTCAACAAGCGCCCCGCGCAGCCGAACGTGGTCGTCGCGGGCCGCGAGATCAAGCTCAAGAAGCAAGTGCATTTCCAGACGGATTCAGCCGACATTTTGCCGGATTCGATGGGCATCCTCGAAGAACTCGCGGACGTGATGAGCAAGCACCCCGACATCAAAGAGGTCGAAGTGCAGGGTCACACGGACAACACCGGCAATGAGGCCTACAACCTGCGCTTGAGCCAGGCCCGCGCACAAGCCGTGGTGGACGCGATCGCCAAGCTCGGCGTCGATCCCTCGCGCATGAGCGCCAAGGGCTACGGTCAGAGCAAGCCGCTCGTGCCGAACACCACCGACGCGAACAAGGCCAAGAATCGCCGCGTCCAAGTGATGATCACTCAGAAGTAAAGCGGCGCCCCGCCCTTCACTCTTCTTTGCGTTCGCTCTCGATTTCGTGGAGCAACTCTTCCACGCGCCGTGTGGCGTCGTGGCCTGCGTCGTAGTGAAAGCGCAGCTCGGGCGCGCGCCGAAGCTCGAGTCGCGGCGCGATCAGCCGGCGCAAACGGCCGGACGCTCGCTCTAGCCGGCCGAGCACGGCCTTGCGCTGCTTGGGGTCGTCATCGCCGATCAAGAGGCGCACGCCGATGCGCGCGCTCGCCAGATCGTCGGTGACCTCCAGCGAGGTGAGCACCAGCGCCGCAAGCCGCGGATCGTCGATCTCCCGCCGCAAGCACTCGGCGAGATGAATGCGGATCAGCTCCGCCACGCGCTTGCCACGACGACCGTCGCTGTTCACGGCTCCTCGTCTTCCTCGAACGCGAAGGCGTCCGGCATGCGTTCGAGCGCTTGCTCGATGCCACCGCGCACGCCTTTGCCGCCGTCTCCAAACGACACGATCTCGGTCGCTACGTCGGCAACGATCGCGTCGGCCGAATTGGCGAGGCTCGCGGCGTGCGACAGCACCTCCGAACAACGCGCCGAATCGTTGGCCACCACGCACACACCGAGCGTCGCCACCTGATAGCGCTCGAGGTCCCCCACCTCGGCGATCGAAATCGGCAGCCGCGCCCGCGCGCGATCCTTGAGTCCCTTCACCACGCGCCGCCGATCCTTGAGCGACCGCGCGCCCGGGATCTGCAAAATGATGCGCGCTACGCCGATGAACATCTAGAGGACTATTGCGCGAGGACGCCGAGCGCGCCAGGCGCGTGGTTGTACGACGTCCAGCGGCCCAACACGCTAACCGCGAAGACTTTTAGGCTGATGCGACGCATCTACACACGAGGATATCGCGGCATTCCCGGGACGAACGCGCCCGAACACGGCGGCCCCAAATTCTCTCGTCTTCGCGGCTTCGCGGTTGTCTCTAAAATCCGCAAAAAGCCTACAAAGTCTGTTTGACGGATTCGACTTCGAAGGCCTCGATGATGTCGCCCACCTGCACGTCGGCGTAACCTTCGAGGGCGATACCGCAGTCGAAGCCCTCTTTGACTTCGCGCGCGTCGTCCTTGAAGCGCTTGAGGCTCGACATTTTGCCCTGCCAGAGCTGCGCGCCCTCGCGCGTCAGCCGCACGCCGCCGGCGCGCTTGACGACGCCTTCGATCACCATGCAGCCGGCCACGACGCCGGCCTTGCTGAGCTTGAACACCTGCCGCACCTCGGCCTTGCCGATGTTCTTCTCGATCTGCTTCGGCGCGAGCAGGCCCTCCATGGCGGCCTTCACTTCATCGACGACGTTGTAGATGATCGTGTACTGGCGGATCTCGACGTTCTCTTTTTGAGCGAGGGCCGCGGCCTTGCCGGCCGGCTTGACGTTGAAGCCGATGATGATGGCGCCTGCGGCGACCGCAAGGTTGACGTCGCCCTCCGTGATCGCGCCGGCGCCGGAGTGCACCACGCTCACCTTGACCTTCTCGGTGCTGAGCCGCACGAGGGAATCTGCCACGGCTTCCACCGAGCCCTGCACGTCCGCCTTGATGATCAGCTTGAGCTCGAGCTGATCGGTCTCCTGCATGGCTTTCGCCAGCTCTTCCAGAGACATCGCGCGCGCACCGGTGGAGGGCGCCAGACTGCGCCGCTCCTTGGTCTTGCGCGAATCGGCGATCTCCTGCGCCTTCTTCATGTCGGTGACGACGTGCATCGGATCACCGGCGCTCGGTACGTCGTTCAAGCCGATGATCAAGACGGGGGTGGACGGACCGGCAATGTTCAGCTGTCGACCGACGGAGTCCTGCATCGCGCGCACCTTGCCGTAGGCGCCGCCGGCCAGGATCACGTCGCCGCGGTTGAGCGTGCCGTCCGTGATCAGCACGGTTGCCACCGGGCCGCGACCGCGATCGAGCTCGGCTTCCACCACCACGCCCGTGGCAGGCTTGGCCGGATTGGCCCGGAGCTCGAGCACCTCCGCCTGCAGCGCGATCTGTTCGAGGAGTTTGTCGATGCCCTCGCGCGTGACGGCGGAGACCGGTTGGTACAGCGTGTCACCGCCCCACTCTTCGGAGACCAAACCGAGCTCGCCGAGCTGACGCTTGACGCGATCGGCGTTCGCCTCGGGCTTGTCGATCTTGTTGATCGCGACGACGATCGGCACCTTGGCCGCTTTCGCGTGGTTGATGGCCTCTCGCGTTTGCGGCATCACGCCGTCGTCGGCCGCGACCACCAGCACCACCAGATCCGTGGTTTGCGCGCCGCGCGCGCGCATGGCCGTGAAGGCCTCGTGGCCCGGCGTATCCAGGAACGTGATCGGGCCGTGCGCGGTCTCGACCGAATAGGCGCCGATGTGCTGGGTGATCCCGCCCGCTTCGCCGGCTACCACGTTCGATTTTCGGATCTGGTCGAGCAAGCTGGTCTTGCCGTGATCGACGTGACCCATCACCGTCACCACCGGTGGACGCAGGATCTTGTCGCCTGCTTCCTCCAACTCGGTGCCCTGCGCTTGCTGCAGCTGCGCTTCTTCGCTGACCGCGATATCCTCGACCTCCCAACCGAACTCGTTGGCGACGATCTTGGCCGTGTCGGAATCGAGCGTGCTGTTGATGTTCACGCCGGTCGTGCCGAGGCGCATCAGCTTCATCAGCACTTCGGTGGCCTTGACGCCGATCTTCGCGGCGAGCCCCTGCAGGCCGATCGACTCCTCGATGCGCACGATCTTCTTGTGCGCGGAGCGCTCTTGCGTGACGACCTGGCCGGTTATCTTGCCCTTCGGCATCGAGCCGATGCCGCGACCGCGCATACCCGGCCTGCCGCCGGGACCCGAACGCCCTTGCATCTGCGGTCCACCGGGACGCGGGCGACCCGCGCCGCCGGCAGCGCCGGCCTTTGCGTCGTATTGGACGCGCCGAGGGAGCGGACTGCCGCGCTGCGCTTGCGGCATCGGCACGCCAGGGCGTCCCTCCCAGACGTCGATGCCCGTCTTGGGTCCCGTGGAGGGACGCGCCGCGGGCGGCTCGGACGGTCGCGGGCTCGGAGCCGGCGGCTCGGGCGGAGCAGGCGAAGCCGGAGGTGCAGCCACGACTGGCCGCGGCGAGGACTCTGCCTCGGGCATCAACGGAGCGGGCGGCGCGAACGCGACCACCGGCTCCGGCGCCGCAGTTAGCTCGGACTGCGCCTCGGAGGACGCTTTTGGTCGTGACGGCTCGCGCGTGACAGCGCGTTCAGACGCTACGGGCGCGGAAGCTGGTGGCGGTGGCGGCGCGGCGTGCGTCGGGGCAGACGCCTCGGCACCGCCCCGACTGGCGACCGCGCGTCGCTTCACGACCGTCGGACGAATGCGCTCCTCGACCACCGTCGGCTGCTTCTGTTTCTCGAGGTGTCGACGTACGCGCTCGATCACTTCCGGCGCGACGGCGCTCATATGATTGCGTACGTCGGGCGCTCCGACGGATTGCAATAGCGCTACCAGCGCCTTGTTATCGAGGCCCAAATCTCGGGCCACCTCGTAAACACGCAGCTTGCTCATCCAACCTCCGTCACAACCGTGTCACGCCCTCGCGGCTCGGCGGAGCTCGCTAGGGAAAGAGCCGCAACGTCCAACGCTCGGCCGAGCGCCGCGGCAAGTCCATTATCCAAGATCGCGATCACGCCCGTCTCCGGCCGACCGATCGCGTTACCTAGAACCTCTTTGTTCGCGAACGCACGCGCCCGGCCAGCGACGACCAGGGCGTCGACCCAGGCCGTTTCTGCTGCGGCACGCGCGTCGCTTGCCACGACCAGCAAGCGCACCGTGCCGGCGGCAGCTGCGTCGCGGACCGCCGTGGAGCCCGCGGCCGCTTTACGCGCGCGAAAGGCAGAACCGATCAGCGACAGCGCACGCCGCTCGGCTTGCGCGCGCAATAGCGCGAGAAAGCTCGCCGGGGTCGCGCTGACGTTCGTCTTCAGCGTTCGAGCGAAACCGCGCGGGACGGCCTGCTTGATACAGCGCGCGTCGGCGTGAACCCATGCCCCGCGTCCGAAGGCCGAGCCCGACAGATCCGGAATCAGCTCGCCGTCGGGCGCAGCGACCACGCGTACGAACTCGGCGGGAGCGCCGAGCTCGCGACAGCCAACACACGTTCGCAGCATGGTCCTCGGGCGATCCTCTCTCACGTCTCGTCGACCGGCTGAGCAGGCGCCGCGGCCGCGGCCGCGGCCACCTGACGACGCGCCTCCTCGATTTCACCAGCTTCCGTGCTCAAGAAGTGGCCTGCGCCGACCTGAATTTGGCGCGCCTTCTTGATGCCGAGCCCGGTGCGGATGGCGAGGCGATCGGCGTCTTCCCGGGCGAGATCTTGAACGGTTTTGTAGCCGGCCTCTTCGAGCAGTTGCACGGTGCGCGTGCCGACGCCGGGCACGAAGCGCAGCTTGTCGCGTTCGGAGAGCGGCTCGACCTGCGAGGAGGCGCGCTGAATGCGATCCCGCCGCAGGCGCTCCATGGTGCTGTCGGCGGCCGCCTTGAGTTCCTGGGCGCGCTCCTCGCTCTCGACGCCGTCGATCGTGACGAGCTCCTCGATCGCAGCTTCTGCGATTTCGTCGAGCGCGCGGAAGCCGAGGCGGTACATGGCCTTGGCCAGATCCTCCGTCACGCCGTCGATCTCCTTGAGCACGACCAGCGCCTCGTCCTCCATCTGCTTGAATTTGCTCTCGCTGATGATGTCGAGCTTCCAGCCCGTGAGCTGCGACGCCAAGCGCACGTTCTGACCTTTGCGACCGATCGCGAGCGAAAGCTTCTCGTCTGGAACCACGAGCTCCATGCGATGATCCGCCTCGTCGACGATCACCTTGTTGACCTCGGCCGGCTGAATCGCATTGATGATGTAGCGCGCCGGATCGCGATCGAACGGCACGATGTCGATCTTCTCGCCGCGGAGCTCCTGCACCACGGCCTGCACGCGGGAACCCTTGATACCCACGCAGGCGCCGACCGGATCGACGTCGGAATCCCGCGTGGTGACCGCGATTTTGCTGCGCGAACGGGGTTCGCGCGCGACCCCGACGATCTTGACGATGCCCTCGTAAATCTCGGGAACCTCGGCCTCGAACAACTTGTCGACCAGGTGCGGCGCGCTGCGGCTCAAGATGATCATCGGGCCGCGCGACTCGCGGTCGATGTTCTTCACGAATGCGACGATCCGATCGCCGGGCCGGTAGGTCTCACGCGGGGTTTGCTCGCGCGCCGGCAGCACACCCTCGGTCTTGCCCAGATCGACGATGATGTTGTGACCCTTTTCAAAGCGCCGCACGATCCCGCGGATCAGCTGACCCTGGCGATCCTTGTACTCGTTGTAGATGATGTCGCGCTCGGCGTCGCGCACGCGCTGCAAGAGCACTTGCTTCGCGGTCTGAGCCGCGATGCGGCCGAACGCGCTGCGCGCTTGCCTCATGTCGAGCACCGCGCCGAACTCCTTGTCCTGTTGGCGCGCGCGCTCCGCGTCGCGCGGATGCCAGAACACCTGGAAGCCGAGCTCCTCGCCGATCTCCGCTTCCAAGCCGTGCTTGTGGGCGATGTCGAGCGCGATCTCACGATCGGTCTGCGTCACCTCCTCCACCACGGTCATGTACTGAAAGAGATCGATGTTGCCGCTCTCTTCATTGAAGCGGGCCTCGAGTTCACGAGTCGGACCGAACACCGCTTGAGCGGCCTTGAGGATGGCCGCCTCCATGGTCTCGATCAGCACCTTCTTGTCGATGCCTTTTTCCGATGCGACCTGATCGACGATCGTCGCGAGATCGACGCCGAGGGTCGCTGCTTGTGCTGCCATCCTTCACCTACTCCGCTGTGGCCGCGGGGCGTGACGCCCGTGGCCGGCTGTGCGCCGCTGATTCGCCTTGTGAGCGGCGGGCGCGCCGGGCTTCTTCCATTGGAAGATCAACCGAGCGCTGTCGATCGTTTCGAGCTCGATGTTGACGAGCTCGCTTCGTTCCGTTTCGAGCAGCACGCGACCGGACTCATCGAGCCCGTGCAGCGTGCCAGAGAGCACATATTGACTCGCGAGCGGCGTCTTCAACTTGACGCGCGCGCCCTGTCCGGCAAAGCGCTCGTAGTCGCGCCGGTTGTAAAGCGCGCGCTCCACGCCGGGCGAGCCCACCTCGAGCGTGTAGTGATGCGGAATGCAATCAGCTACGTCGAGCGCTGCCGACAGATCACGTGAGACGTCGCTGCACAGGTCGATCGTCACTCCCTCACCCGGGACGCGCGTATCCGGACGCTCGATGGTGACCTCGAGCAGCCAGCCCCCACGATCCGTTCGCCACACGAGCTCCACGCACTCGACGCGGTGCGCGATCAGCACCGGCTCCACCACCGCGAGCACACGCTCGCGATCGAGGCCGGGCAATTTTTCGTGGGCAATGTTCATCGGAGCGTAGAGAAAAAAAAACGGACCCTCTGTGAAGAGCGGTCCGACGGGACTCACCCAAGTTGTCGCGCGGGAGTTTAGCTAAGGGATCGGGGTCGAGCAAGGAATAATAAATGCTGGATTTTATTAGTTTTTTCATGAAGTTCTCTGCCCGCCTGCCGAGCGACGCTTCCTTTGCATGGAACAGCGGCCGCCGGTTTCGCCGGTTCTCATGGGGTCTCAGTCTTGTTTCTCGATCGCGATCTGGTCTTCCAAGACTCCAAGGTCGATCCGTTTTTTCAGAGGGCAACCTGCAGCGCCTGACGGCAGAAGCGTCTCGTCCAGCTTACCGCATCCGAGCAAGTGGACGCTATTGAGCCCTGACCTAGAGCCCCAACGCATCAGCCGTTGCTTCGGCGCAGCGCGACGCGCTGCGGTCCCCCAAATAAAAATATCCCGCCCCCATTCGGGTACCACGCGGCGCGACCTTCGCGCCTTCCTGTTCAACTCTTCCCTAAGCCAGATTCGGCAAAGTCACGAGATCCACGTGCAGCACTTCGCCGTCGAAGGCCATGATCTCTTGCAGACAATTGTCCGAGGGTCGTGAACCGAGGCGGATCTTGGCGCAGGCGGCGCGGCCGCCTTCGAACACGGTGTTGTCGAGCTCCTGGACGTTGATGCCGTGACGCTTGAGCACGCCGAGCACGTTGGCCAGGGCGCCCACCTTGTCGACGTGCCTGACGACGAGCTGATAGCGAGCCCAAGACGTGGCGTGGATGTTCACCACGTTGGGCACTTCACCCTTGGTCAAGAAGCTGCGCAAAATGCGGGCTGTCTCGTTGGCGATGGTGATTTGTGCTTCGTCGGTGGACGCGCCGATGTGCGGCGTGGCGTACACGTTCTTGTGCTTGACGATCGGATGCTCGTAGCTGCCGACGCGCGTGTCCGGCTCGTTCGGGAGCACGTCGAGCCCGACACGCAACCCGCGTTTTTCGATCAGATCGAGCAGCGCGTCGTAGTCGACGAGTTCGGCGCGCGAGGTGTTGATGAACATCGCCCGCTCGGGCAGAGCCTCGAGCACGCGGCGGTCGACGATCTGCCGCGGGCGATCGCCGAGGTCGAGGTGCAGCGTGAGGATATCGACCGAACGCGCGAGCTCCTCCGGCGACGCCACGCGCGTGACGCCGAACTCGCTCGCGCGCGAGGACGATAGCGAACGACTCCAAGCAAATGGTTGCATGCCGTAGGCCTGCGCGATCTTGAGCACCGCGCGGCCCACGTGACCGAGCCCCAGGATACCGATGCGCCGCCCGCACAGGCCGACCGCGCGTGCGTATTCGTGCTTTTCCCAGCGCCCGGCGCGCAGGCTTTCGACCGCGTCCGGCACGCGCCGGTCCAGGCAACCGATCAGCGTGAACGTGAGCTCCGCAACCGCCGACGCATTGCGGCCCGGACAATTGGCGACGTAGATCCCACGCTCGCTCGCCGTCGATACGTCGATGTTACTGACGCCGGCGCCGGCGCGGATGATCAGGTTCAGCGCCTTGCCCGCGTCGATCGCCGCCTTGTCGACCACAGTGCCGCGCACGATCAGCACGTTGACGCCGTCGAGCATGTTGCGCAGCTCCGCGCCCTCCAGGCTCGGCTCGTAGATGACCTCGACGCCCAGCGTCCGCATCTCATCCAAACTCGACTCAGACAGGCGATCAGCGGCTAACACGCGCATGGGGCCGGGCCTTTTATCACGAGCCCCACCTTCCCCGCTCTAAGCATTAATGGGACTCGTCGGGCTGGCTGCGGCCGCGTCGCGCAGGAGCCACTGAGTCCCGGCTATTTCCAGGCAAATTTCGCCGCTTTGTGTCACGGCAAGCCACGGGGCGAGCACGGTTTGTGCGGCGCGCGAAAAGCGCGCTTGAAATTGCCCACCCTTGACCGCGGTGACGAGCGCGTCGTCCGCGGAGACTTCGCTGCGCTCCGGCGAAAGCTCTTCCTCGCTGCCGTCCGAGAGAATGAGCCACGGCCGCCCGGCGCGCTCGACCAGTGCCTCGACGAAAAAAGGTGTGCCCTCCACGCGGAAATAGCACCAATCATAGCCGTTGCTGAGAATGAAGCGCCCGTCGTCCGGGTGACGCTGGATCCACGACGCGAAGGCGCGCGCCATGCCCGGGTGATCGACCCGTGAGCCGTCGTGCCAGAAGCGACCATCTCGATCGAGCACGATCGAGCTCTCGCGCGAGCGCCCCTCGGGCGGGGGCAGACGGAAGAACTCGGGGTGGTCGCCGGGGCGCATCGTGTGGCCGCCTAACGCAATGAGAATTGTCTTTCGAGGTACTCGATGATCGCGCCAGCGACGTCGATGCCCGTGACTGTCTCCACTCCTTCCAGCCCCGGTGAGGCGTTGACGTCGATCACCAGCGGACCTTCGGGGCCTTGCACCAGATCGACACCGGACACTTGCAGCCCGAGTGCTTGGCTCGCGCGCACGGCCGCGCGCTCGAACTCCGGCTCGAGCACGACACGTGACGCGCGCGCGCCGCGGTGTAAATTCGCGCGAAACTCGCCGTCAGCGGCGCGACGCTCGATCGCGGCGACGACGCGTTCACCGACCACGAACGCGCGCACGTCGCGTCCGCCGCTCTCGCGCACGAAGCGCTGAATCAGCACGTGCTCCTGCACGCTGTGCAGCATGTCGACCACGGCGGTAGCCGCTTGCATGGTCTCCGCGAGCACCACGCCAAGGCCCTGGGTGCCCGTCAGAAGCTTCAGAATCAGCGGGGCGCCGCCGACGCGCGCGATGGACTCCGCGACGCCATCCCGGTCACGCGTGAACGCCGTGGGCGGCACGGCGACGCCGGCGCGGCTGAGCAGCTGCATCGCCCACAGCTTGTCGCGCGCCCTGCTGACCGCGTCGGAACCGTTGAGCGCAAAAACACCGCCGCACTCGAACTGCCGCAGCACGGCCGTGCCGAACGTGCTGAGCGACGCGCCGATGCGCGGGATCACCGCGTCGTATTTGCGCAGCGGTTGGTCGCGAAAGAACAAGCCGCTTTGCCCGACGCCCACCAACAAGCTGAAGCGGAGCGTGCTCAACACCATCGCCTCGTGCGCGCGCCGAGTGCACGCCTCGCGCAGGCGGCGAGTGCTGTAGGAGCCGATGCTCGACGACAAGATGGCGATCCTCACGCCAGCCTCGCTTTCGCGCGGACCGATTCGGTGACGGGCCGCGAGCGAGCCCGAGAGGGCTCCGCACCCAGCACGAAGCGCCGACCCGGGTCGACCAGGAAGCCGCGCGCGAGCGCGCCGCGACCGATCAACATGCGGTAGATCATGCTGCGCCGATCCACGAGCCCGAGCTCGACGTTGCGCGTGACGTTGCCGATGCGCACCGGCGCCAGGACGAACAGTCGCTTTTCCACTTCGCCGTTGGAGGAGCGCACGAGTCCCCGTCGCGCGACTGCGGCTTCGACCGCCACGCGTTTTTCGCGGTGGCTCCTGTGCAGGCGGACCTCGAAACGCACGCGCCCCGCTCGCTCCTTGATATTCTCGACGTGCAGCGCGCAGCTCAAGGCGCCCGTGTCGATCTTGGCGCGCATGCGAGAGATGCCCCAGGCCGGCAGATCGACGTATTCGCTG
>DASYCR010000776.1:0-2571 GCA_036500095.1 Polyangiaceae bacterium | reverse complement strand
CGCTGCGCGTCAGCGAGATTCTTGCGGACTTCGTCCTTCTTGAAGACGCCTTGCGTCGCGAACGTCGCGTCGACGGCGGCATCGAGTGAGATCGCGTCGGCCTCGAGTTTTCGCAGCGTGTCGTGGTCCTTGTTCATCTGCGTCACGACGCGCAGCAGGTTTGCTGCCGACGATTCGACCTTGTTTAAGAGCTCGCGGCTCGCGCCCTGCGCTGGGCTCGTAGTATGCAGGCTGACGGCGGATTGCTTCGGATCGTCTGGCGCCGGGCTCTCCTCGATGCGTAAGCGCACGCCGACGCGGCTGAGCTTCTGCGCTTCTTCGCGCAGGTGTTCGGCGATGGCGTTGCTGGGGCTTTGCGGCGATAGCCCGACGGCCTGCGCGAGCTCTGCGCGCTCCGTTTCGGGGACGCCCGGTGCGTCAGCCAGCGCGACCTGCAGATCGAACAGTGAAATGAAGAATTGATCGTACTGTGCGTTGCCGGAGGCGTAGTACTTGCCCTGCGCCACGGCGGAGGGGCCTCTGGGCTCGAACACCGCACAGCCAGCGAGGTTCGACTCGGCGGCGAGCGAAAGCATCGCGAACGCCACGAGCGAGCAGCGACTCCTCATTGACACGATAGGCTCGCTCCCCACAGCTCGTCATGTCCGGCGGTGGTCAGGATGAACAGAGTCAGCGCGCCCTTGTCGAGCGCGGCGAGCGCGCCCTGGCCCGCGTTGGCCCCTTTGGGCGATACGAGCAGCGGGCTACCGTAGGCGATCAGGTCACTGGTGAAGGTTTGCACGCGCACTTGATACTGCCCGGACGCGCCGTCGGTCCACTGCATAAGCCAGCGACCGCCCGCCAGAGCCGTGATCGCGGGAGAGATGGCGCCGCCGCCCGTGCCGCTCACGAGTTCTCGCGCGGGTCCCGGCGCGCGAAGGGTGGGCGCGGTCGCGACGAAGATCTTCCAGGGCGCCTCCGAAGCGTTGCGGCCTGCGAACGCCAGCACGGTGCTGCTCTCGTTGCCGGCGATGACGGGCGTACCGAGCAACTTGGGCGCGCCCGCGATCTCGAACAGCTCCGATTTTTTGCCGCCCTGGCGGTCCACGAAACCGAGCAGGACTTTGCCCGATTGTCCGCCGCTGCGGAAGGTGAGCGCGTAGCCGGCGGCTCCGACGCTCGCCACGCGGGGCTCGGTCAACTTACTGTCGGCTTCCAGAGGCCAGATCAGCGTCACGTTGCCCGCTTGAGTGCGGGAGAAGCCTTCGTCCGTTTGGCCCAATGAAAATGGCGGTTTCTCGTCGACCAGATGAGCGACGCGCTGGTGAGCATCTTCGCGGTCGCTCAAAAAGCTCACGCGTTCGCCCTGCGTGAGCGGCACGACGCCGCGCAGCGGTTCCTTGGCGTCATCGTTGAAGAGCACGTTTTCGTCCAGCGAAACCGGGTCGATCAAGAGCCCAGCGGCTCGCGTCTTGCTCGCTGCGAAGCCGAGCGCGACACCACCATCGACGGTCACCGTGTTCGGTGGGACCGTGCGCTCGATGCTGCTCGCTAGGCGAGCGGCCGGCAAGGCCAGGTGGCACGCGTGGTCCACGCTGCGTTGCTCGTCGCTCGCGGACGGCGCGGGCGTCGGCGCTACGCTGCTCGGCGCGCGCGGATGTGTGAACAACAGCGCGACGACGGTGACCGCCAGCGCCCCGCAGATCGCCGACAGGACCATCAGCACCGTCCGGCTGTCGACGCCGAGGCGGCCGACGCGCACGAGCGACGAGCGGCTCGCGCTGCTCTGTCGCGGCGCGGTGTCCTCGTTCGGGCCGAAGTCTTGCGGCGGACCAGGCACGGGCGTACGGCGCGCCGCGGGCGGGATGGCCTGCGGGATCTCGAGCGTGGAATCGAGCGGCGCGTCGTAGTGCGCGGGTCGCTTGCTCTCGGCTCGCGCGCGCACCGGGGGCAGCGAGCGCGCAGGCACGAGCGGCACGTGGCGCGGCTCGGTTGCGGGTGGCTCGGCGTCGCTGATCTCGTCGGCGCGCACGATCTCGTGCCCTGGCCGCGAGGAATGCTCGATCTCGGGCACGGGCGTCGTCAGGGCCGAGCGCTTGTCGAGCGCGTAGCTCGGCGCGGAGTCGAGCGCGGGCACGGCGGGCACACCGCGCGGGGGTGGCGGCACTGCGCCGGGCGGGCGCAGCGTGGCGGTGGCGGATTGCACCTCGCCTTCGGAGAGCGTGGGTAACGGCTCGCGCCCCTTGAGCGGAACGGCGGCCACCGTCGGTTCGCGCACGGCGACTGGCTGAGGCGCAGGGCGCGTGCGGCCGATCGTGCCGAAGCTGGTCGGTGCGAGCGTATCCTTCGCGGGATCGGACAGTGCGTCCCTCTTGGGATCGAGGCGCGACGCGATGTTCGCAGTGAGTGGTGGCAAGCCGGACTTCGGCGCGGCATCCGCGGCGGGCGTGGGCTTCGGGGGAGGCGTTCGCTTGGAGCGAAGCGGCGGCGGCGGCGCTTTGACCGGCAGCGCGGGCGGCGTGAGCAGGTTTGGATCGCGCTTGGGCTCGCGGCTGGGCACGCGCTGCTCGGCGGGCACCGCGGCTGCGAGTT
>DASYCR010000775.1:0-7798 GCA_036500095.1 Polyangiaceae bacterium | reverse complement strand
GATCCACTGGGTGGATCGCCATCCGGTTCCCTACACGCTGGGCTTGATGGCGGTCGTGCTAGCGGGGCTCGGCGGGCTTGGTTTCGGCGTCTACCGACTCATCACGCACTGACGCGTGCCGTCCCTTGGCCGCGCACCCGTCCTACGCCTGCGCCAGGGCGCGCCGCACTGGTGCATGTGAGCGTCGCGAGGCAGCCCCCGGGATCGAACTCACTGACACGTCGCGTTGAGCTGCGGGTTCAGCGTCCCGATCGTGGTCTGGTAGTTTGCGGGCGGCGCGTAGGACAGCGCGCCGATCACGCCGCTCGCGATGCGCGCGTTGATGTTGGCGGCGGTGGTCGTGGTCCAATGGTCCGGCGTGGAGGCGTTCGAGCCCTGGAAGCTGGTTTCGGCCATGATCGGGCGCCCGGTCTTGGTGTGCAGCCAGGTGAACGTCTCGTTGCTGGCGGTCGAGTTCGGCAGCTTGTCTTGGTCGCCGTAGCCCTGCACCCAGACCATGTCGAGCACGTCCGTGGGCATCGCGGACCAGAAGGTGTCGGCGTCCGCGTTCGAGAGCCACGGCGAGTGATTCAAGGCCACGATCGCGTTCGGCTCGTTGGACTTGATGCCGCAGGTGATGTCGCGGATGAGCTGGCCGGCCTCCGTCGGCGTCAGGCCGTTCGACTGCGTCTTGGGCATTGTCGTGTATTGCTCGAAGTCGCCCTCGAGCCACCAGATCACGGCTTTGTTCGGGCTCTGCGCGTACACCTTCTTGGCGTACTGGCTGTACATATTGATCAGGTGCGCGCGGTTGTCGCGGATCCACTGCGCGCCGTCGGTGCACAGGTTGTGGCCGTCCTTGTCGGTGTTGCAGTCGCCGAAGCCGCCCTCCAGGTTCGCCTGGTAGCCGATGAAGTACGCGTAGAACACGGCCATCGCGCCGGTGCTCGCCACGCTCTTGGCCAGGTTGGCGCCGTCGCAGGCGATGTTGTTTTGGAAATTCGTGTCGAGCCCGCCGTCCTTCTCGTAGCCGACCCAGGCGGACACGAAATCCAGATACGACGAGTTGTTGTTGGCGCTCGGCGCGCCCCAGGCGAATTTGCAATCGGCGAAGGGCTTGGGGTTGATGCTGCCGCACGTGCCGCTCGAAGTGCCGCCCGTGCCGCTCGCTCCGCTGCCGCTCGCGCCCGCCGCGCCACTGCCGCTCGCGCCGGCGTTGCCGGAGCCGGACGTGCCCGACCCGGACGAACCCGCTTGCGACGACGTGCCGCTCGCTCCACTGCCGCTCGCGCCGGCGCTGCTCGTCCCCGCGTTGCCGCTGCCGCTCACGTTGCCGCTGCCGCCCGCAGACGAAGCCGAACCACCCGAGCCGGTCGCGCCGGCCGTGCTGTTCGTGCCCGCGCTGTTCGTGCCCGCGCTGCTCGTGCCGGCCATGCTGTTCGTGCCCGCGCTGCTGTTCGTGCCGGCTGACGAATCGTCGCCGGGGGGCGCCGCGCTGCCGGAGGCGGAACAGCCGCCACCGACGAAACCCGCGACAACCGCGGCTACAGGAATCAGCCCGAGAGCCCCGCGCAAGTGCGTCGTCATTTGTCTCAAATCCTTCCCAAGATGAAGGTCTTAAACTTAGCAGCGGCGGCGCGCGATCGGCTGACCGCTTGCTGCGCAAGCCACTGATTGCGTCTCCCAGACTACTGTGAGACACGCAGTCCTGTTGCAAAACTTCACGCTGAACCGAGGAGTCTACCGATGCGAATTTTGATCTTGGGCGCCTCACAAGGCACCGGTGCGCTCGCCTGCGGCGTCGCGCTCGAACGCGGCCACGACGTTACGGCGTTTGCGCGCAGCCCGCAGAAGCTCGCGCTCGATCACCCCAAGCTCACGCGTCGCGTCGGTGATTTTCACAGCCAAGCGTCCGTGGCCGAAGCCGTGCCGGGACACGACGCGGTGATCATCACGGCGTCGGCCACGAGCATGAAAGGCTTCAAAGAGAACCCGCACTATTTCTCGAGCGGCACCGGTTACGCGATCGACGCCATGAAGGCGGCGGGCACGAAGCGCCTGGTCGTGCTCAGCGCGTTCGGCGCCGGAGAGAGCATCCGCAGCACGAGCTTCTTCCTCAAGATGCTGATCCGTTTCATGCTCAAGGCGCCCTACGCCGATCACGATCGCCAAGAAAAGCTCGTCATGGGCAGCGGCCTCGATTGGGTGATCGCGCGCCCCACGCGCCTCACCAACGGTCCCGCGCAAAAGCGCTACGAGAAGAAGAGCGGACTCGAACGCGTGCCGCAGGCTATTTCCCGCGCAGACGTCGCGGAGTTCCTGGTGGACGCCGCAGCGACGGACGAGTGGGTCGGCAAGTGTGTGTCGCTAGGAGGCTAACCATTCGCAGCGCAGCGCTGGGAATGCAGTCGGGCGACGGCGAGCGACCCCGGGATGCGAGTGACATCGACGGGATGCGAGTGACATCGACGGGATGCGCGGCGATTCGCGCGGTCAACGCGCGCTCCGCGCGGACGCGACGATGGCCTCCACACGCTCAGATCCGAAGTGCGCGCGAGCGTGCTGTTGGTTGTGGGCTCGGCAGAGCAGTCGCAGGTTTTCGGCGGTCGCTGCGCCGCCCTTTGCCCAAGGCGTCACATGGTCGAGTTGGAGCAAGTGCTGAGCCGAGCAGCGCCGTCCGTCCGCCGAGACGAACGCACATTGCCCTCGATCGCGCTCGTACACCGCGCGCGCAGCGGCGGACGGAATGTGTCGAGAACGCGCATCGGTACTGGCGCGGGTACTATCGCCTGGCGAGAGCCGAGCGCCGATGTCGCCGCCAGTTCGCGTCGCAAAAGTCGCGCGCTGCTGCGTCGAGCTGCTCTTCTGCGCATGGCGAGCCGCGCGCGGGCGGGTCCCGACGGAGAAGCGCTCCTTCTCGAGCTTCTCGATCAGCGCGTCGAGCGCGAGCTCGACCACGCTCGCCCAATCGCCATTCGGTAATCGGTGGCTCGCGAGCGAGCGAGCCTGCTCGAGCTTTCTTCGCAGCGTCACGTCGGCGGTGAAGTGCACGCCGTAGCGTTCGCTAGAAATGGGCTCGATGCGTGCTTGCGCCGGACGAGCACCCGGCGACGGCGTGGGCCATTCGGGGATTTCGAGCGGACTCGACCCGACCTCGCTTCGACTCGGCAAGCGACGGATCTGCGCCCGCACAGCAGGGCGCGGAAAGCGCGCAGCGATGAGCTCGTCGACCTGCCGGCGCGTTTTGTGTTTGGAGATGCGCAAGAGCTCCTCGGCATTGGCCGAGGTCAGATGCGGTGCGAGCGCGCACAGCGCGGAGAGATGCAGCTCGCCGCGCGCGACGAGCGCAAAGACGTCGGGGAATCTGCGGCACACGCGCGCGGCGGCGATGCGACGGCCGGCCGCCGGCTCACTCAGGTGGAGTGATTCCGTGCAGTAAGCGAAAAGCGAGGGGAAGCCGAGCTCGAGATGCAGCCGCCGTTGATCGAGCTCGGCCAAGTGCGCGAGTAGCTCGGCCGTGAGTTGATTGCCGCGCTGCACGAGCGCCGACAGCGCGCTCAACAGTTCGTTGTTTCTGAGATGCCCCAGCCGATACCCAGCGGTCATTCACTTCAGACTAACATCGGATTTTTTTGAGCGTTCAGAGCGCGCGAGTCGGGCTTCGAGTGGCTTGCACGCGTTTTGGCGTGTCCCAATCGCGAGAGCCCATCCAACTGAGAATGAGCGCCCGCAAACGCTCTCTTTCGAGCAATTCTGGCGTGTGCGAGCGAGCTGCCTCGCATTTCCGTCAAACAAAATCGTCGGCTGCGCGCCCTTTTGTTTTCCGCTCTCGCCTGGCGAGAGTGCCACTCCTGGGCGAGAGTGCCATGAGGCGAGAGTGGCACCGAGAGTGCCACCTGGAGAAGAAGTCGCCCGCGTCGCCCGTCTGGTCATCTGTCGCGGTTGCATGCGAGTAACGCCGAGCACGAGAAGGCACGACCACACCGCAGCGTGTTAGACTACGCAAACCGTGCGGGTCGCCACCGCAGTTCAGGCAACGACCGACGCCACCAACTGCGGCATGTGCGGCAAATGATGAGCGGTCGGGCCGTTCTTCTTGCACGCTCTTGCGGCATGTGTGGCAAATGATGAGCGGTCGGGCCGTTCTTCTTGCACGCTCTTTCCGATTCGGCTGCGGCGTTCTATCGTCGGCTCGGTTTCGACCCGTCACCGCTCGACCCGCTGACGCTGATGGCGACGCTAGCGAACCTGCGAGCTGCTATGCTGTAGACTCCGTCGCTGTACGCGATCCGACATGAAGCGCCTTCACGTAATCCCCGTTGCTCTGCTCGCGCTCGCCTGCGCCGAACCGCGCGGCACGATCGGCGCGGTGATCGCGGAGCACCCGGACGGCCGCCTCTATCTTCACGAAGTGCCGCCCGATCTCGCCGCCGGCAAAGCCGGGCTCAAGGCGGGCGACGAGATCTTGCTGATCGACGGTCGCGACGCGCGCGCGATGTCCACGGCGGAGGTGCACGAGGCGCTGTCAGGAGCGGTCGGGGACCGGGTAAAGCTCACGCTGCTGCGCGGGGAGGCCGTGATCCGCGTGACGGTGGCGCGTACGGAAGCCCGTAAATTAGCCGGCGAACACGCCCGCTGAAATTCGCCGCGATCTGCCTCAAATTGCGCGCAATAGCCGCTCCCCGGGGAGCTCGGTTTCCCCCTTCCCGGCGGCCGAATTCGTGCTAGGTTGCGCGCCTCTTGCGGCGGGTTTTCCGCCGCTTCACGAGGGCAGCGCCCCACTCTGGAGCCACGATGAGCAGCTATCTCTTCACGTCCGAATCCGTTACCGAAGGCCATCCCGACAAAGTGTGCGACGCGATTTCGGACGCCGTGCTCGACGCGGCGCTCGCCGGCGACAAGCATAGCCGCGTCGCCTGCGAGACGCTGTGCAAGACGGGCTTCGTCGTGATCGCGGGTGAGATCACCACTAAGAGCAATATCGACTTTGGCAAGCTCGCTCGCCAGGCGATCACGGACATCGGTTACACGAGCTCGGACATGGGCTTCGACGCCAAGACCTGCGGCATCCTTCTGGCGGTCGAGCCGCAGTCGCCGGACATCTCGCAAGGTGTCACGGAAGGTGAAGGCCTGTTCAAGGAGCAAGGCGCCGGCGATCAAGGCTTGATGTTCGGCTACGCGTGCGACGAGACGCCGGAGCTGATGCCCGCGCCGATCACCTACGCGCACCAACTCGCCAAGCAGCTCGCGGCCGTGCGCAAGAAGGGCCAGGTCGATTTTCTGCGCCCCGACGGCAAGAGCCAAGTCACCGTCGAGTACGAGAACGACGTGCCCAAGCGGATCGAGACCGTGGTCGTCTCCACCCAGCACTCCGAGAGCGTGAAGTACAAGACGCTCAAAGAGGCGCTCATGGAGCTCGTGGTCAAGAAGGCGTTGCCGAAGAACCTGCTCGACTCTAAGACCAAATACTTCATCAACCCGACCGGTCGCTTCGTGATCGGCGGACCGTTCGGCGACGCGGGCCTCACCGGTCGCAAGATCATCGTCGACACCTACGGCGGTATGGGCCGTCACGGCGGCGGCGCCTTCAGCGGCAAGGACCCGTCCAAGGTCGATCGCTCGGCCTGCTACTACGCGCGCTACGTGGCCAAGAACATCGTCGCGGCCGGCCTCGCCAAGCGCTGTGAGGTGCAGGTCGCCTACGCGATCGGCGTCGCCAAGCCCATGGGCGTGTACGTGAAGACGTTCGGCACCAGCACGGTGGACGAAGACAAGCTCGGCGCGTACGTGATCGAGAATTTCGACATGCGCCCCCGCGCGCTGATTGAAGAGCTCAACCTCCTGCGTCCGATCTACCGCCCCACGTCGGCTTACGGTCACTTCGGTCGCAGCGAGTTCAGCTGGGAAAAGACCGACCGCAGCAAGCAACTTGCGGCTGATCTGCTCGGCAAAAAGAGCAACGGCGCGAGCAAGACCAACGGCTTGAGCAACGGCGCCTCCAAGTCCGAGAAGAAGCCGCGCGGTAAAGTGCAAGCGCGCGCTTGAGCGCTCAATCCTGCCCGCAGCTGCCCACGGTGCATCGACCGTTGCAGCAGGCCGTCGCCGGCAACAAGGGGCACGGCGGGGTGAGGCTCGAGCAGCTGGCGCACGCGGTTTGGCCGAAGGCGTTCAGCTTTTGCTGGATGCTCGGCCCGCTCCAGGTGTTGATCAACGCGGACACGCACGGGTAGCCGCACGCTGCGGGCTCGTACAGGAACGTGCAGTCACCGTCCGCCATGCACGCGTTGGTATCGGGCGTGAGCAGTTCGTTCCGTAGCAGGCCGTACTGCGACAGACCGTCATCGCACGTGCTCGAGTCGGGCACACAGCTCGGACAGCACGCGCCCGGCTCGGTCTCGAGGTGGCTCCCCGAGGCGCAGGCGATCGAGATGCACGACACGACGCAGGCACCGGCGCTGCCGCCCGTGCCGGCGCTGCCGGCCGTCCCTCCGGCGCCCGAGCCAGCGGCGGCCGTGTCGTCCCCGCTCTCGGTGCTGAAGCGCGCGCCGCATCCGCAAGCGAGCAGGGCGATCGCGAGTGCGAGGCGCGCGTGAATTGACGAAGTCATTGGACCCTGGGACGCAATCTGCGTGCCCGCCTGGTGCGGGTCAAGCAGACCGCGAACTTTCAGGAATTTGCCGAGCGCGTGCTACCTCTCAGTCATGACCACGCCCGAGCACGCGTTCGAAACTCTCGCCGTTCACGCCGGTTACGAGCCCGATCCGATCCACGGCGCGGTGATGCCGCCGATCGTTCTAGCGAGTACGTTCGCGCAGCCCGAGCCGGGGCAGCCGCTTCGTTTCGACTACTCGCGCAGCGGCAATCCGACGCGCGCGGCGCTGGAGGCGTCGATCGCCGCGCTGGAAGGGGGAAAATGGGGGTTCGCATTTGCCAGCGGGTGCGCCGCGGCCACGACGCTCCTGCACACGCTGAAGCCCGGAGATCATATCGTGTCGGGTGACGACGTGTACGGCGGCACGTATCGCCTGTTCGAGCGCGTGATGCGACCGATGGGCATCAGCTCGAGCTTCGTGGACCTGCGCGAGCCGGCCGCGCTCGAGGCAGCCGTCAGCGAGCGCACGCGTCTGATCTGGTTCGAGACGCCCACCAATCCGACGTTGAAAGTCGTCGATATCGCCGCAGTGAGTGAGCTCGGGCGTCTGCGCGGCATTCCCGTCGTGGTCGACAACACGTTCGCCTCGCCCGCCTTGCAGCGCCCGCTCGCGCTCGGTGCGACGGTCGTCCTGCATTCGACCACCAAGTACATCAACGGGCACTCGGACGCCGTCGGCGGCGCGCTCGTCACGAGCGACGCGAGTCTCGCCGAGCAGCTCAAGTTCTTGCAGAACTCGCTGGGCGGCGTGCCGAGTCCGTTCGACTGTTACCTCGTGCTGCGCGGTATCAAGACCTTGCCCGTCCGCATGCAGCGCCACGTCGAAACCGCGGGCGAGCTCGCCAAGCGGCTCGAGGCGCACGCGGGCTGCCAGCGCGTGCACTATCCCGGACTGGCGTCACATCCGGATCACGCGCTCACTGAGCGGCAAATGGCGGGCGCTGGCGGCATCATCAGCGTCGAGCTCAGCGGGGACCTCGAGCGCTCGCGGCGTTTTCTGAAGGCCCTGCGCATTTTCACGCTGGCCGAGAGCCTCGGCGGCGTCGAATCGCTCGCTGAGCATCCGGCGCTGATGACGCACGCCTCGATTCCGGCCGAGCAACGCCGGAAGAACGGCATCGGCGACACGCTCGTGCGGCTCTCGGTCGGCCTCGAGCACGTCGAAGA
>DASYCR010000774.1:0-6171 GCA_036500095.1 Polyangiaceae bacterium | reverse complement strand
CGCCGACTGGGACGCCTACATCTCCTTCCGCGATCCGAAGCTCGCCAAGCAGTGGCAGGGCAAGAAGATCCCGATGGAGATTCTGTACGAGGCGTACATGGCGGAGAAGGTCGACTTCAAGCAAGACCTGTACGAGGTCATGCTGCGCCGCAATCAGCTCTTCCGCTTTGGCTTCACCTGGGGCGACGTCAAATTCTATTTCAAAGAGTTCCTGGGAACGAACGTAACGCACAGCGTGAAGGCGGATCACGGTGACATCGCGCACGTGTACGACCGCGGCAACGATTTTTACAACTGGTTCCTCGGCGAGAGCATGACCTACACGAGCGGCATGTTCCTCGATCCGTCGGACACGCTCGAGGCCGCCCAAGAGCGCAAGCTAGCGACCGTCTGCAAGTACGTGCAGATGAAGCCGGGCGATCAGCATCTGGACATCGGCTGCGGCTGGGGCCCGCTCATCACGTACGCCGCGCAGCATCATGGCTCCCACAGCACCGGCATCACGCTGGCCAAAGAGCAGGCCGCCTGGGCCACCGAACGCGCGCGCAAGGCCGGCGTCTCGGACCGCGTGAAAATCATCGTCGACGACTATCGCAACCTGCCCTCCGTCAAGTACGACAAGATCACTTGCCTCGAGATGGCCGAGCACGTCGGCATCAAGAACTTCCAGAAGTTCTTGTTGCAGGTGCGCAGCATGCTCAAGGACGACGGTATCTTCTATTTGCAGATCGCAGGGCTGCGCCGTCCGTGGCAATTCGAGGATTTGGTCTGGGGCCTATTCATGGCCAAGTACATATTCCCCGGTGCCGACGCGAGCTGCCCGCTCGGGTTCGTGGTGTCGCAGGCCGAGCGCGCCGGCTTCGAGGTGCACCGCGTCGAGCATTGCGGCGTGCACTACGCCGTGACGATCGAGAAGTGGTATCACAACTGGAAGCGCAACGAAAAACTCGTGGTCGAAAAGTACGGCGAGCGCTGGTACCGCATGTGGCTCATGTTCCTCGGCTGGTCGGTGATCATCGGCGGACAAGGCAGCTCGGCCGTGTTCATGATCACGATGACCAAGAACCACAAGAACGACAAATCCACTGTCTCGGCGGACGAAGCCGGTAAGGTGCCCTTCAGCCGACGCGATCGGTGGATCGGGCCGAATCCGGTGGCGACGCAGCAGTAAGAGAGGCTAGCTCTTGAGCGCCTCGCGCAGTCTTTGCGCGAGGCGCGTGGAGCGCTCTTCTTTGCGGGTTTCGGCGAGGGCTAGGCGGAGGGCGCGTGGGTCGGCGGCGAGCACGCATAGTTTTTTGGCGCGCGTGACGGCGGTGTACACGAGGTTGCGCGACAGCATCACGAAGTGCGTGGTGAGCAGCGGAATCACGACCGCGGCGTACTCGCTGCCCTGGCTTTTGTGAATGCTCGTGGCGTAGGCGAGCGTCAGGGAATCGAGCGCCGCGTCGTCGTACTCCACGTTGCGTTGCTCGAAGCGCACTGTGAGCCCGCGATCGGGCGCGTTCACGGCCACGATGGACCCGATGTCGCCGTTGAAGACTTCGCGCTCGTAGTCGTTGCGCGTCTGCATCACCTTGTCGCCTTGGCGCAGCTTCTGGCCGCGGGATTCGAGCGCTGGGCCCTCCGGATTGAGGGCTTGTTGCAAGAGCTCGTTGAGCGCGATGGTACCCGCGGGGCCGCGGTGCATCGGCGTCAGGACCTGCACGTCCCGGCGCGGATCGAGCCCGAAGCGGCGCGGAATACGCGACACCACCAATTCTCGAATCAGCTCCGCTGCTTCTTCGGGGGTCTTGCGCGGTACGACGAAAAAATCCGCGTCGTCGTCCGTCGCGCTTTCCGGCATCTCCCCGTGCAAAATGCGATGCGCGTTCAGCACGATCCGACTCGCCCCCGCTTGCCGGAAAATCTCGTTCAAGCGCATGGTCGGCACGACGCCGCTCTCGATCAAATCGCGCAACACCGCGCCGGGACCGACGGACGGCAATTGATCCGAGTCGCCCACGACGATCAGGCGCGCGGCGGTCGGCAGCGCGTTCACGAGCGCGGCGGCGAGCGGTAAATCGACCATCGACGCTTCATCGACGATCACGACGTCGCTCTCGATGGGGTTGTCGGCGTCATGCTGAAATTGCATCTGCCTGGGATCGAAGGCCAGCAAGCGGTGCAGCGTGCCAGCGTCTTTGCCGGTCGCTTCCGCGAGGCGCTTGGCGGCGCGACCGGTGGGTGCGCTCAAGTGCACGCGCAGCTTGGCGCGGGTGAGCACGCCCAACACCGCGCGCACGATCGTGGTCTTGCCCACGCCGGGCCCGCCGGTGATCACGACCACTTTGTTCTTGGCCGCGGCCTCGATCGCGGCGCGCTGGCTCGGCGCGAGCTCGACGCGCGCCTCGCGCTCGAAAGCCGTCAGTGCCGCCTCGAGTCCGCCGAGCTCGCGCCCGGGGCTCGCTAGCAAGCGGCGTAGGCCTTGGGCCAGGGCGACCTCCGCCTGATACAGCCGAGTCGGATAGACGCCGGCGTCTTCGACGACCACGCGCTCGGCGGCCCACAGCGCGCTGATCGCGGCCTCGACGTGGCCCACGTCGATCTCGAGCATGGCCGCGGAGCGCTCCGCGAGGAGCTCACGTGGCACGACCACGTGGCCCTGATCGGTGAGCGCGCCGAGCTCGTGCATCACACCCGCTTGCGCGCGTTCGGGGTGATCGCCGGAGATGCCGAGCGAGAGCGCGATCCGGTCCGCGGTTTTGAAGCCCACGCCGCGCACGTCGAGCGCCAGGCGATACGGAAAGCGCTGCACCGTGCTGGCGGCTTTGTCACCGTAGTGTTTGACGATGCGCATGGCGAGCGCGGGCGATGCGCCGTGCGTCTGTAGCAGCATCATCACGTTGCTCACGGCGCGCTGCGAAGCCCAGGTCGCCTTGATTTCGTCGATTCTGCGCGCCCCGATGCCGGACACTTCGCGCAAGCGATCCGGCGCTTGATCGAGGACCGTCAGACTTTCCATGCCGAACGTCTCGACGATGCGCTTGGCGAAGCCCGGGCCCACGCCGCGGATCACGCCGGAACCGAGATACTTCTCGAGCCCGGCCAGGGTATCCGGCGCGACGGCGACCAGGCTCTCCACGCGAAATTGCTCACCGCGCCGCGCGTCCTTCACGAAATTGCCGGTCACGCGTACGCGCGTACCGGGGCCGACGGCGGGGAAGGTGCCCACCACGGCGACCGGGCCGCGCCGCGCACCCGCGCCCTCGATTGAGCCCAAACGCAGCACCCGGAAGCTCGTCTGCTCGCTCTCGTAGGTGATGCGTTCCACTTCGCCGGTGAGCGTGATCGGCACGCCCTGAGCCTACTACGTTGTGCGGCCTGTTCGGGCCTTGCGAAGCCGCCGAGAGCACGCTACCGGGTCGAGACGCATGTCGACGATTGGTCATCGGCTTCACGCCCGCTGTGCGTGTGCTGCGGCGGCTGCCGCCCCGTTCGCTCTGGCGGGCACGGAGCGACAGTACGAGCGCGCGCGGCCGTTCGCGGTGAGCCACTTATTCCTCGATCTCGAGCTCGATTTCAAAGCACGGGCGGTGATCGGCTCCGCCACGCTGAGCTTCGAGCGACGCGCTCCCGGCGCGAGCACGTTCGAGCTCGACGCGGTGGGCTTCGAGATACGAGCTGTCCGGCTCGACAGCGGTGACGGCTTTGCGCCCGCCGATTTCGAATACGACGGCGACAAGCTCACGTTGGGCGGCCTCGCTGACGTCGATGCCGGCCGCGTCACGATCGAATACCGCGCTGTCCCGCGCCGAGGCATCTACTTTCTCGCGCCCGACAGCACCGTCAAGGATCGACCGCGCCAGGTTTGGACGCAATGCCAGGACGAAGACGCGCGTCATTGGTTCCTTTGCCACGACAAGCCGCACATGAAGATGACGACCGAGCTCCGTGTGCGCGTGCCGCCGCGCTTCACGGCGCTCTCGAACGGCGAGCTCGTGAAGCAGTCGAGGCCCGCTGGCAAACCGTGGACGTATCACTTCCGCCTCGACCGGCCGCACCCGAGCTACCTCGTCACGCTCGTGGCCGGCGAGTTCAGCGTGCACCCAGACCGCCCCGCAAACCTGGGAAAGCACGGAAAAATCCCGATTGAGTACTACCTGCCGCCCGCCCGCAAACGCGACGCCGCGCGCAGTTTCGGCGAAACGCCGCGCATGGTGGAGCTATTTTCGCGCCTCACCGGTACGCCCTTCCCCTGGAGCCGCTACTCGCAGATCGTGGTCAGTGATTTCATCTTCGGCGGCATGGAAAATACCACCGCTACCACGATGTACGAGCACGTCCTGCTCGACGAACGCGCTGCGCTCGACATCAGCTCCAATGATCTGGTGGCGCACGAGCTCGCCCACCAATGGTTCGGCGACTACGTCACTTGCCGCGATTGGTCTCACGCTTGGCTCAACGAGGGTTTTGCGACGTATTTCGAGCACGTTGAACGTGAAGACCGCTTGGGACGCGACGAGTACGACTACGGCGTGGCGGCGGATCTCGAAAGCTACCTCGCGGAAGCCAATGGCCGTTACAGCCGGCCCATCGTGTGTCGAGACTACGCGGAGCCGATCGATCTATTCGACCGCCATTTGTACGAAAAGGGCGGGCTCGTCCTGCACATGCTGCGGCGCGAGCTGGGCGACACCACGTTTTGGGCGGGAATTCGCCGGTATTTGTCGACTCACGCGCACGGCATCGTCGAGACGAGCGATCTGGTGCGCGCGCTCGAGCTCGAGTCGGGGCGCTCGTTCGAGCGCTTCTTCGATGCTTGGGTGTATCGGCCCGGGCACCCCGAGCTGAAGGTCAAGATCTCGTTCGACGACGGTTTGCTCTCGGTGCACGTCAAGCAGGAGCAGAAGGTCGGCGACACCGCCCTTTTTGCGTTCACGCTCGAGGTCGAAGTCGGCATGAAAGACGGCAGCACGAGCCGTCATCAAAAATCGATCACGCAAGCAGCGGACACGCTCGTCGTCCGCTTGCCCGAGCGGCCCGCGTTCGTCGCGTTCGATCCGGACTTTCGCGTCGTCGGCGGTCTGAGCTGTGAAGCCCCTGCAGACATGCTGCGCGCGCAGTTGAGTCAGGCCACGCGAGCGCTCTCGCGCTGGCGCGCGGCGGACGCGCTCTCGCGCCGGGATGATCCGGAAACGCTGCGCGCCTTGGGCGCTTCGCTCTCGAACCGGAAAGAAGCGTGGATGGTGCGAGCCGAGGCGGCGCGCGCTCTCGGTAAACTCCGCTCGGACGAAGCGCTCGATCAACTCCTCCGCCATGTCAAAGAGCAGCACCCCAAGGTGCGGCGCGCCGTGGTCGCCGCGCTCGGCAATTTCAAAAAGACCGAGGCCGCGCGCGTTTTGGCGGCGCTGATCAGCAGTGAAAAGAGCTACCTCGTGCTCGGCGAGGCCGCGCGCTCGCTCGGACGCACGCGCGAACCGCGCGCGTTGCAGACCCTGCTCAAAATCATCGATCGACCGTCATGGGCGGACGTCTCGCGGGTCGGCGCGCTCGACGGCTTGGCGGCTCTGCAGGATGACAGCGCGCTCCCCGCGGTGCTCTCGCGCACGCGCTACGGCATTCCAGCGCGCGGCCGGCGCGCGGCGATCGCCGCGGCCGCCAAACTATCGGATTCACGCCAGGTTCGCGAAAAGTTGGAGGAGCTCTTGGACGATCGCGATCCGCATCTCAAAATCGAGGTGGTGGCCGCGCTCCAGAGCCTCAACGATCCGCACAGCCGGAGCGCGCTCGCCCGCGCAAAGGCGCGCGAGCTCGACGGTCGCGTCGTGCGTCGCCTGCGCGAGGCCCTGCGCGACATGGGCGACGGCGGAGCCGCCGAGCGCAAGCGCCTCAGCGACGAGCTCGACGGCGTGAAAGGCGAGCTCGTCGAGCTCAAGGCTCGCCTGTCGAAGCTCGAAGCCGGCGGCGACAAACCAAACGCGAATCCCAGCACACGCAAAGGCCGCGCAAAGGGTCGCCGAGCGCGCTCATGACCGACGAGGTTCAGCTCGCGCGGCGCGGCGCGGTGGCCGTCGTCACCATCGATCGCGCGGCGCGCAGCAATGCCTTGTCGAAAAATACGGTGCTCGAGCTCGGTCGCCTCGGGCGCGCGCTCACGGCGGACTCCGCCGTTCGCCTGGGCGTACTGACCGG
>DASYCR010000773.1:0-4136 GCA_036500095.1 Polyangiaceae bacterium | reverse complement strand
ACTACGCTTCAAGCTGGCGGACGGATCACAGCGACGCCTCGAGCTCACGTCACTCATCTCGTGGCGCGGTGAGTGGTACGTCGTGCACTTGCACGGATTCGAGTAAAACCCGCAATTTTGCCACGCCGAGCTCGGTTTTTCAATTCCGATCTCAGTGCAGCGCTCGTTGGGTCTCCGCCTGCGCGGCAGCGCCTCCGCCTGCGTTGCGGTGGTTGCCAGCCTTTATAGAGCCGCGCGCTTGCGAGCTCCTTTGCCCCGCTGTCACGTCCCGATTCGCGACGAGCGGACACTCCGAGCCGTAAACGCCAAGCCGCGGGCGACAAGAGCGACATAAAACGACATATGAGAAAGAAGCTCGGACGCCGCGCGCCGCTCGAATGAGCTATTGCGCCGCGCGCGAGTTGGTGCCATGAATTTCCCTCTGCCCGAACCCGCTGGGGAGCGCGTATCGGACAGCGCCAAATCGGATCATGTCTAGCGAAGAGACCATCACTACGATTGCAAAGGCTCTGGGCGAGGCGGACGAGGGACCGCTGCTGCAAATCAAGGCCGTCGTCGACAACCTCGGCGCGGAGGCGTGCGTCACGTTGCTCGCCGAAACAGAGAAGATCGAGAAGGCCGGCGGCCTCACGCGCGGAGACGGCACCGGTCGCCGCTCTCCGGGCGGCGTGTTCTTCTTTCTCGCGCGCCAACGCTTGCCGCGGGACGTGCGCGCCGCCATCTTCAACGACAAGCGTCCGCGCGACCCGCACGCACCGGGTGAGGAGCCGGCGCAAGCCAAGAAGGCGCCGCCCCCGCCGGCCCCCCGGCGGCGTGTGTTCGAGGTCGTGCCCGCGTCCAAGCCGGCGAGCTCGCGCACCCCGCTCGAGCCGCGCGGTCCCTGGCCGCCGCCCGTGCCGGAAGGCGCGCACATTCCCGCCGAGCTCGCCGACGCGGCCGCCCGCGCCAAAGTGAAACAAGCGGCGCACGGCGCGCTCGCCTCGCTCAACCCGAGCGACCAGTACCTCATCTTGCTCGACATGCTCGGCGAGCTTCATGCGCAATACGGCGGCGAGGTTCCCCGTCCGTCGCTGGAGCTGCCCCGTTCGGAGCGCAAGCCGACCGGCCTCAGCCAACCCCCTGCCGCGGCCAACGCGGACGAGGACGAGCCCACGCCGTCGCCGGCGCCCACCAAGACCTCGCGCGCTCGCGCGGCCCCAAAAACCGCAAAAGCCGCGAGCAAAGCGCGTTCGCGCGCCTGAGCCAGTCGGGCCCCTGGCCGGGGACCCCAAAAAAAGCGTGCGCCGGCGCGTCGGCACGCAACTGTGGGTTGCCGCGTGACGATTGAGACGCCGTGCGCTGCCATGAGGTTGCCTCGCTTCGCGGCGTCGGGTCAAATAGGCGCGTGACACGGGAGCAAGATCTCGTTCGCGCGTCGCCCGACGCCTCGAACGAACCACAGGACGCCCAGAACGGGCAGGACACCCTGCGTGCGCTCGATCCCGAAAAGCCGGCGGACGCGAGTGAAGTGTACGTCGAGCCGCTCCCGCTGCCGAAAGTGAGCGACCACAAGACGCTCGAGGTCGACACCGTCAAACTCGCGGCCGAGATCGATCCGCGCAAGCGCCCCACCGAGCTCAAGCTCGGCCGCGTGCGGCGCACGTCGGACGCCAATCCGTCGTCGCATCCGCCGCCAGAAGGACCCGTCACGCGCACGGAGGCGCCATCGGACTCGAAAACGAATCGCAACGCCCTGGCCATCGCCGGTGTGCTCTTACTCTGCGTGGCTTCGTTCCTGCTCGCGCGTAGCCTGCGCTCGCGCTTCTCATCGCCCGCGGTCGCGCCGCAGAGTGCCGTGCAAAACGTGGCGACCGCGCCGCCGTTGCCGCCCGTGGCGCGGGCTCCCCTGAGCATGCCGAGCATCGTGACCGTCGCGCCGCTCGCCCCGTCGAGCGCGCCGCCGACGGGCGCTGCGGGCGTCTCCTCGTCGGCCGCGCCGACTCCGGTGCCCGAACTTGCGCAAAAAATGACGCTCCACCACCCTGCGCAGGCCCCGTCGCACGCGGACGCGGCGCGCGCGCTCCCCGCCAGTGACGCCAAGCTCAAACACCCAATCTACTGACATGCCTCGCCCGCTCGCCGTCATCACGCCTCTGCTCCTTGGCCTCCTGCTCGGCGCGCGCCCGGCCCACAGCCAGCTAAGCGCCGAAGACAGCGAACGAGCAAACGCCCTCTTCAAAAAAGGCAAACTCGCCTACACCGACGGCCATCTGCAAGACGCCCTGCGCCTGTACGGTGAAGCCTGGCAGCTCAAACAAAGCCCCGACATCGCCGCCAACCTCGCGCAAACCGAAGCCGAACTCCACATCCCCCGCGCCGCCGCGGACCACTTCGCCTTCGCCCTCGAGCACCTCCTGCCGAGCAGCACCGAGGAACAAAAAACCGCCCTCAACCAAGGCCTCGAACTCGAGAAAAAAGAAATCGGCACCCTGCACATCACCCTGGAACCCGCGGACGCCGCGATCGCCATCGACGGCGTCGCCACCAGCCTGCACCCGAGCGGCGACCTCTACGTCGACCCCGGCGAGCACCGCTGCGCCGTCACCCGCGAGGGTTATCAAGCGAGCGAACAGACCGTGAAGGTTTCCAAGGGTGGATCGCAGGTGCTGTGGGTGAAGTTGAATCCCAGCGACGGCGGAGGGGCGGTGGGCGTGGGGCCAGCAACCTCACCGAGTGCGGGCCAATCGGACACAGGTGCGCCACCGACCGACTCGGGAGCTTCGCATCCGCGCTCGCTCGTGCCGGCCTACATCGGTGGAGGGATCGCGGTCGTCGGCGTGGCGGCGGGGTTTGTCTTTCTTGCTTCCCGCAGCTCGCATGCTGATAAATCGCAGAGTATTTCCGCTCAGATCCCAGGGGACAGCGGCTGCGGTGCGGGCACCGCGTTCGCGGCACAATGCGATCAGCTGCACAGTGAAAACGACAGCGCGCATAGCGCGCGCGGCCTCGAGTTCGTCTCGTTCGGCGTTGGCGCTGCTGCTGCGGTCGGCACTATTGTGTATTTGCTTTGGCCCAAGCCTTCAGCTGGCTCGGGCAGCGCGCTTCACGTTTACCCCGGCGTGGGGAGTCTGACTTTAGCCGGCGGATTTTGAGGAAGAGAGGACAGCGTGCGAATTTTGCATTTGAATGCCGGGCGTTTGACGTGGCTCGTGGCAGGCGCGGGAGCAGCGGTGCTCTCGTTCACCGCTTGCTCGGACGAGTTCAGTGGTTGCGGCGCCGACAAGGATTGCGGAGCTGCGGCTGGTGCTGCGGGCAGTGCGGGCGCTAGCGGGAGTGCAGGGGCTGCGGGGAGTGCGGGAACAGGTGGGAGCAGCGGCGTGGGAGGCAGCGCGGGCGTCGGTGGCTCTGGAGCCGGAACGGGTGGCGCCGCGGGCGAAAGCGGCGCGGCGGGCGCTGACGGCGGAACACCGTGCGATACGACGCAGAGCCCGACCAGCGAGTCGTGTCTGATCGACGACGCTTACGGGATCTTCGTCGCACCGAGCGGCGACGACGCGGGCGACGGCACCATGAGTAACCCCGTGAAAACGATCACGAAGGCGCTCACGCTCGCCAAAACAGACGCAAAATTCGTGATCGCGTGCGACGGCAGCTATGACGAACGACTGAACATCACCGAAGGCGCACAGCTCTACGGTGGTTTCAAGTGCCCGGGCGGCACCGGCGCATGGACGCGCGAGACGAGCGGCAAAGCGACCGTCGCGCCCGCGATGCGCGGCGTCGCGCTCAACATCAACGCGACGTCCAAGACCGCTCCCGTGAGCATCGACAATTTCGAATTCGACGCGCAAGACGGCGTCGACCCGGGCGAGTCGAGCATCGCCGCGTTCGTGAACACGCCGAGTACGGTGGCGCTGACGAACGTGAAGCTCGTGGCCGGCAAAGGCGTGAACGGCGCGGACGGCACGGTGACGGACTTGATGTTCCCTGCGCAGACTGACTTGAATGGGAATGCGGCGAGTGGGGATACCGGGGGTGGTGGCAAGGTTTGTACGTGTGCGGACGGAGCGACGTCCAAGGGTGGAAAGGGCGGGGATGGGGGTGCTGTGAATGCGACAGGTGGCGGAGCAGGATCTCCAGCGCTTGCCGGCGGAGCA
>DASYCR010000772.1:0-5799 GCA_036500095.1 Polyangiaceae bacterium | reverse complement strand
CTCGGTGGCAACGACGATGATCTACACGCACGTGCTGAATCGTGGCGGGCTCGGAGTTAGAAGTCCTTTCGACTCACTGCTGGCAGTTAGGCGCTGAGCACGTACGCAGCACGCAAAGCACCGACCGAGCCCATCTACTTCAACCCCAAAACAAACACCGACTCTCCCACGCTCACACCGAGTCGCGTCAACGCCTCTGCCTCGACCTGAACCTCGTCACCCGAAATCCGAATCTGCGTCGGCGCCGCGTGAAAGTACGGCGGACCCGCGAGGTCGCGTGCGACGAGTGCGCGGCCGTCACCGCCGTCTGACAACGTGGCGGAAATTCGTAGAGTGCGTGTGGCGGAGACCAGGCTGATTTCTTCGACGGGGGCGACGAAGTGGGGGCCGCCGTCGAAGGGGTCGATGCGTTCGGCGTAGCGGAAGCCGATGCGGCGCAGCATTTTTTCGACGCCTTTGGTTTGGGCGCCGACTTTGCCGATCACGGCTTGGGCTTCTGGGGAGAGCAAGGAAGCGTAGATGCTGCCGCTCGGGAAGAGATCGCGGATGAAGGATTTGTCCTCGCTCGAGAGCAGATCCGCTTCGGCGTAGCTCATGCCGGTGAAGCGGCGGCCGAGGGCTTCCCACAAATGGCTGGTTCCGTCGGGCTGGAGCGGCGGCAGGAGCTCGGCCAGGATTTCGTCGCGGAAGAGTTCGCGGTGGGTGGCGATGTACAAGAAGCGCACGTACGAGATGAGTAGACCGTAGCGATCGACGGCGCCGCGATGTTCGGGCGCGACGACCAGGCCGCCGATTTCGGTCGGGCCCTGATAAGAGAAGCCGATGTGCAGCACGGTGTGCTGAAAGTGACGGTCGAGGGCGCCGTGGTATTTTTCTTCGCTGACCACGTCGAAGTAGATGTACGGCGCGTCGCGGCGGCCGAGTTGGCCGATGATCATCGACGTGCCGACGGCTTGCTCGGGGTGCTCACTGCCGTTGGAGGAAGCGAGCTCGCGCAGGAGAAAGACGTACTTGCGCTTGCGGACGTCCTTGAGCTCGCCGTTGAAGCTGCGCTCGGAGTGGTCGAGCAGGCGCGAGATGTGCCCGCGCTCGTTCGGTAGATTGACCGAGTTCAGGTGGCGAGCGAGCGAGCAGAGCTCCTCTTCGTCGCTGCGGGTGGCGCCACGGATCTCGCACCGGATCATGACGTATCGTCCTATCACGCCCGCGCTTGGCCGAGAAAAACCCGGAATTTGCCGTTTTTTCAGGGGGCCGCGCTGGACTTTCGTGATAAGGGAGGGCCGTCGTGGCAGCCATTGATTGGACTTTTCCGCGCGCTGAGGCGCTTCCCCCATACGCTTTCGTCGTGACCGACGCCGTGAAGGCGCGCGTGCGCGCCGCCGGTGTCGACATCATCGATCTCGGGCTCGGCAATCCCGACCGCCCCACGCCGAAAGCCATCGTGCAGCGCTTGCACGACACCGCTGACGCGACCGAGAACCATCGCTACCATCCGGGGCGCGGCTTGCCTGCGCTGCGGCGTGCCGCGGCGTCCTGGTGGGAGCGCCGCTATGAGGTCGCGTTCGACCCCGAGCGCGAACTGATCATCACGATGGGCGCCAAGGAGGGCATGAGCCACCTTTGCCTGGCCATGCTCGCGCCGGGCGACGTCGCGATCGTGCCGGACCCCTGCTATCCGATCCACGCCTTCGCGCCGCAGATCGCGGGCGCGCGCGTCGAATACTACCCGGCCACCACGAGCATCGCGCCGGCGCGCGCGATCGCGGACGCGATTGCACGCGTCGAAAAGCAGGGCGAAAGGGTCAAGCTGGTGATCGCCAACTACCCGCAGAACCCGACCGGGCAGGTGATCTCACACGCGGATCTGGCCGAGCTCGTGCGCGAGGTCGAGCGCTCGGGCGCGATGCTGCTGCACGATCTCGCTTATGCGGATCTGGATTTTGCGAGCCGCTACGCGCCCAGCATTTTCCAGTGCGGCGTCGAGGCCGAGCGCGTCAAAGCCTTTGCGGTCGAGGTGTTTTCGATGTCGAAGAGCTACAACATGCCCGGCTGGCGCATCGCGTACATGGCGGGCAACGAGCGCATGATCGGCGCGCTCTCGCACATCAAGACGTACCTCGATTACGGCACGTTCGCGCCGCTGCAACATGCGTCGGCCTGGGCGCTCGAGCACGGCGACTCGTTCGTGGCGGAGATCCGCGAGCTCTATCGCTCGAGGGCGAGCTCGCTGGTGAAGGGCTTGCGTGACGCGGGCTGGCCGGCCGTCGCCGAGCCGAGCGGCACGATGTTCGTGTGGGCCAAGATCCCGCCCGCGTTCGGCGGCAAAAAATCGCTCGCCGCGACCACGCAGTTGATTGAAGAGGCGCACGTCGCGGTCGCGCCCGGCGTGGGTTTCGGTCAGGGCGGGGACGAGTACCTGCGTTTCGCGCTGATCGAGGATCCGCCGCGCATCGAGCAGGCCTGCCAGCGCATCGCCGACTTTCTGCGTCAGAAGGGCGGCTGAGCCGCGTGCGGGGGGCGCTCGCGCGCACTCTCGGCGTGCTCGGGTGCCTGGCCACCGCGTTTCCCGCGCGAGCGCTCGACAAGCAGGGCAGCGCACACGGCGGCGAGGTGAGCACGAGCGACGAGTTCAATGTCTCGGGTGGGCTCACGCTCGGCCCGGCCCTCTACAACCCGACCTACGCGGCGCGCCCGGACAACAGCGGCAAGACGCTGTTTCGCTACGCGCTCCACGCGGACGTGGATCTGCTCGGCCCAAAGCTCAGCGTCCCGATCGATCTCAATGCGTTCACGGACAGCGAGCGCAAGGGAGTCAAGAAGCTCTTGCCGTCCGAGTTCGACGTGATCGCCGGCCTCAGCACCACCTGGCCGCTCGGCCCCGGCGCGATCGAATTCGGCTCACGCATCGAGAACGATCGCCCCGTGGATCGCGCGGGCGCCAAGCAAACCTACGTGGACGCGCGCGGCCGCTACCTGTACTCGCTCGCCGCGGTTTGGCCTGGGTTGAAGAACGCGCTCTCGAACGGCGATGTCTCCGGCGCCGCGGGCGCGGGCTGGTTCATCTACAACCCGTCGTACTACGCGCGGCCCGACAACACCGGCCGCGCGCTCTTGCGCTACATGCTGCACGGCGAACTCTCGCTCTGGGACGACCTATTCTCCGTGGGCCTCGACGGCACCTTCTTCACCGACAAAGACAAGAACGCCGTCGCCCCGAGCGAGCTCGACCTCACCCCCGAAATCATCTTCCACAAAAGCCGCTACGAGCTGCACGTCGCCTACGAACGCGACATGCCCGTCGATCGCGGCGGCCTCGTGCAGCACTGGGTCTACTCCGCCTTCGTCGTGACCTTCGACCTACGAGATGATGTGATGCCGCCCTTGGAAAAGCGCGGGTACTTCGTGTCGCCGTGAAGATCCGGAGATCCCAGACAAATCTGGATCAGGGTCTGGATCTGGGATCTCAGATCTGGGATCCGAACAAAGCCGTACCCGCGCACGGCTGGCGAAGCCAGCCCCGGAGCGCCGCCGGAGTCTTGGAAGAAAAGATCACGATCCAGACCCAAGAGGATCACCTAAAAAAAACCAAGAACCGGCGAACCCGGCGCCGACTTCTATCAGCTCGGATCAGTCGCGAGGCCCAAAAGTAGGCCTCCAACCTGGGACCCAAACCCGAAGCTCGACCTAAACCGCTAGCGCTTAGGTGTCAGGTCACTTCAAGGAGTCGTAACATGCACATCATCGAAGTTCGCGTTGACCGCGGCCCCGGTGGTGACGAGCGCGACGCCGCCCGCGTCGTGGGCGGCGTTGATGGTGCAGCTCTGAATTTGCGTGCTGTTGACCCAGGTCGTGACGTGGGTGGCAGCTCCGCTGCCGGTCACCTGCATGCGCAGCCAGAACCAGGTGTTGAGTAGGCCGGCGCCGGTGAGGCCGCTGGCCACCGCCGGGCACGTGCTGATCGTGGCGGTGCCGTTCAAGACGACCCAGTTGCCGGTGGCGTCGAGGCCGAAGAAGTACTGGTTCGAGCTCGACGTTTCGCGCGTGGAGATGCCCGCGCGGAACGCCGTGGTGGTCCCCGTGCCGTAGGTGAGCACCTTCATGCGCGCGTCCAGCGTTTGGTCGGTCCAGGTGCTCGTGCCGTTGGTGGCCATGAAGGAGCCGGCGCCGCCTTGGAACACCTTGGTGCCGTCCGTGGGCACGGTCCAGGTGCCGCCGCTAGTGGTCCAGCCCGCCGAGTCGCCGTCTTCGAAGTTGTCGTTGAGCACGAGCGCCGACGGCTCGGTGCCCCAGATCAGCGAACCGTTTTGATAGAGGGTGATCTTGCTCCAGTCCGTGTAGGTCGACGGAGGAATGGCGCTGTACGAATAGTCGTTGCGCTCGTCGAGGACCAAGAAGCCGTTGGTGTTCCAGCGCGCCTGGATGACCATCGAGCCGTTGTTGGCCGGGATCGTGTCGGTCGTGCCGACGTAGGTCAAGAGCAGGTACGTGTCCGCGAGCGAGCGAATCGGCGAGACGGGCACGAAGCTCGCGCTCCAGATACCGCAGCCCGGCGGCGTCGTCGCAAAGTCGCACGAGTATTGCTCGCCGACGGCGCCCGGATCGAGCATGGGTGGCGCTTGGTTGAGCGTAACCCAGTAACGAATGGTGAGGCCCGCCATGGCGACCGGGCTCGTACTGGTGTTGACGATCCTCATGTAGGGCTTGCTGCCGTTGTCCGTCGGCGCTCCGGCGCCCGGTAGATCGCCCTGGTAGATCTGGAGCTTGAGGCCCGTGGGTGGTGGCGCCACGCACAGCCCGCTGGTGCAGATGGCGCTCGTGCAGTCGTTTGCGACCGTGCACACCTTGCCGTTCGCGCAGCGGTTGCCCGGGGCGCAGCTGCCGCCGCAATCGGTGTCCGTCTCGGTGCCGTTCTTGACGCCGTCGTTGCACATCGCCGCCTGGCAGACGTTGCCGGTGCAGACCCCGGTCACGCAATCCGAGGCCAGCGTGCAGGCCTTGGTGGCGGCGCACTTGGCGCAGTTGGAGCCGCCACAGTCGATGTCCGACTCGCCGTTGTTCTTGACTCCGTCCGTGCAAGACGGGACCTGGCACACGAGCGACGTGCACTTGCCGCTCGCGCAGTCCGTGTTCGCGACGCAAGCCAGGCCGTTCGCGCACAGCTTGCCAGCCGCGACGCAGGTCGCGCCGCCGCAATCGACGGCCGTTTCGGTGCCGTTCTTGGTCGCGTCCGTGCAGGTGGCGGCCGCGCAGGCGCCCGTGGTGCAGACCGAGCTCACGCAATCCGAGCCCGCCGTGCAGCTCAGACCGGTTCCGCAGCGAGCGCAGGACGTCGAACCACCACAGTCGACGCCGCTCTCGCCCTGATTCTTGACGCCGTCGTTGCAGGCGGGCACTTGGCAGATCGCCGTCGTGCACTTGCCGCTCTGGCAATCCGCGTTGGCCGCGCAAATCTTGCCGTTCGCGCAGGTCTTGCCTTGGCCGTCGCAGGTCGTGCCGCCGCAATCCTGGTCGGTCTCGGTGCCGTTCTGGGTCAGGTCCGTGCAGGTGGCTCCCGCGCAGAAGCCGCCCGTGCAGACGCCGCTCAGGCAATCGCCCGCGGTGGTGCAGGCGAGCCCGGTACCGCAGCGCGCGCAGCTCGAGCTGCCGCCGCAATCGACCGCGCTCTCGCCCTGGTTCTTGACGCCGTCGGCGCAGGTCGGCACCTGGCAGACGAGGCCCGTGCACTTGCCGCTCGAGCAGTCCGCGTTGATCGCGCAGGACCGGCCGTTCGCGCACACCTTGGCGGGGGCGCAGCTGCCG
>DASYCR010000771.1:0-7613 GCA_036500095.1 Polyangiaceae bacterium | reverse complement strand
CCCCAAAGTCTCCCTCTCGCTTCGCGGCTTCCTGTTCAATCTCTCGATCGTGATCAGTGTTGGTCGCCGGAGAAGTCGTCGAATTCGTTGAAGGTGTATTCTTCGGGCGCCAGGTTGTCGAAGCGCGTGTACTCGGAGGTGAACTTGGTCATGATCTTGCCGGTCGGGCCGTTGCGCTGCTTGGCGATGATAAGCTCAGCGATGCCCTTCTGATCCGACTGATCGTTGTAATACTCGTCGCGGTAGATGAACATGATGGTGTCTGCGTCCTGCTCGATGGCTCCGCTTTCGCGCAGATCGCTGAGCTGAGGGCGCTTGTCCTTGGTCGTGCGCGTTTCCACTTGGCGATTGAGCTGACTGAGCGCGAGCACCGGGATCTTCATCTCTTTGGCCAAGCGCTTGAGACCGCGTGACAGCTCGCTGATCTCCTGCTCGCGGCTGCCGGCGTCGCGACGCCCCTGCATCAGCTGCAAATAGTCGATGGCGACCAGGCCGAGGCCCTTGGCGTTCTTACCCGCTTCCCCGCGCTTGAGCTCGGCCTGCAGGCGGCGGATCTTTGCGCGCAGATCGAGCAGTGTGAGGGCGGGCGTATCGTCGAGCCAGATCGGCAAGCGGCCGAGGCGAGATGCGGCATCCGTGAGCTTGTTCCAGTCGTCGCGCTGCAGCTTGCCGCTGCGGATGCGCGACATGTCGACGCGCGCCTCGGACGCGAGCAGACGCGCGGCGAGCTGCTCGCGCGGCATTTCGAGCGAACAGAAGAGCACGCCGTGGCCTGGTTCTTCCACCGCTGCGTCGAAGTACGCCTCGTTTTCAGCGTTGATTTTGACCTTTTTCGGGCGCGCGACATTCACGGCCATGTTCAGCACGAACGACGTCTTGCCCATGCCGGGGCGCGCCGCGACGATGTACAGGTCTCCTTCGTGGAGGCCTGCGGTTTGGCGATCGAGATCCGTGAAGCCGCTCTCGATGCCCGTAATTCCGCCGCCACGCCGCGCTGCCTCACCCAGCACCTCGAAAGCGCCCTTGATCGCGTCGCGCACGGCGACCACGGTCGACGTCTCGGGAATGCGCGCGATGTCGAACACGGACTGCTCGGCCTGATCGATGAACTCTTGCACGCCACCGCAGTCGCCGTAGCCTTCGGCCGCGAATTTTTGACAGGTAGCGATCAGTTGACGGAGGCGCCACTTTTCACGAATGACCTGCGCGTGCGCCGCGACGTGCGCGACCGCCGGCGTGGCGTTGGCCAGCTCCGCCAGGTACGGCGTACCGCCGATTTGATCGAGTCGACCCTTGTCGCGCAGGAAGCCGGCCACGGAGACGATGTCGACCGGCCGCGACGCAATGTGCAGATCGACGATTGCCTCATAGATACGGCGATTCGCGTCCGCGTAAAAATGCTCCGGCAGGAGAATCTCTTGTACTGCGTCGAACGCCTCGGCTTCGAGCAGCGTGGCGCTGAGCACCGCGGCCTCCGCGTCGAGATCGCTCGGCGGCACGCGTCCCGCCACCGGCTCGAGCCGCGCCGGCTCAGCCTGCTTTCTATAGCGATCGACCGAGAACGCTTCGTTAGCCATGGCTCACGCCTCCCGAGTTTGCCGTGGATGCCGTCAAGAGAACGGACAGCCAATGTCCGCAGCTCCGCCTGGCACCATTACCCACAGGCAGTTGTTGCCAAGAACTCCGCGGCTTTTCCACTGACGAATCCATAACTTATCCCCAGGGTCTCAAATGCACGACGCCCCGGGTCGGTTTTCACCAATCCGGGGCGCCACTTGCGACTGAAGCAACCGAGCAAGGCTCGGTCGACGAAGGCTCGACACTTGTCGTCGAGCTTCGCCTCTCTGTCAACTCACTTCTTCACGACCTCGATTTTGAGCGTGACCGACAACGAAGAATGCAGCTTGAGCGGCACCTCGACGCTACCGAGCGCGCGCAGCGGCTCCGCGAGCTGGATCTTCTTGCGATCGATCGCCACTCCCGCGGCTTCGTACGCGTCGCCGATGTCCTTGGCGGTCACCGAGCCGTACATCTTGCCTTCCTCGCCGACCGAACGCGCGATCTTCACGCTCACGCCCTCGACCTTCTTGGCGAGCTCTTGCGCGACCTCGAGATCCTTCTGCTTGAGCGTGGCAGCGCGCTTTTTCAGATCGTCGACGCGCGCGAGGTTGCCGGCCGTTGCCGGCAACGCGAGCCCGCGCGGCAACAGAAAATTGCGAGCGTAACCTGGACGCACACGCACGACTTGGCCGCCCGAGCCGAGCCCGTCCACGTCCGATTGAAGCAATACCTTGATGGCGGTTGCCATGATGGACTCTCCTTAGTCGTTGGTGGTGAACGGCAAGAGCGCGATCGTCCGCGCGCGCTTGACGGCCAATTGAATCGAACGCTGGTGCTTGGCGCACAAGCCGGAAATGCGGCGCGGCACGATCTTGCCGCGCTCGGTCACGAAATAACGGAGCGACTGCGGATCTTTGTAGTCGATCGGCTGGGCGTCGTCGGAGCAATAGCTGCAACCCCGACGGCGACCTCGGCCGCGAAATGCCGCGTTGAGGTCCTTGTCGCCCCGGTCGCGATCGCTCGGGCGTTCGCGATCTCGGTCTCGGCTTTGCTCTTTCATTGGGCGTCCTCCTCGTCGAGCGCCGGCACATCTCCACCGAAGTCGTCATCCGCGTCGACCTCTGGGGCGCGATCGCGATCCCGATCACGCTCGGGCGAATCGACCAGACCGAGCGCGCGCTCGATCGACTCTTCCGGCTCGTCCTCCGCGGGCGGTTCGATCGCTTCGAACTTCACGTTCTCCGCGCTCACCTCGAGCGTCGCCGCGTCGACGTCTTTGCGTACGAGCACGGTCTGATACTTGAGCACGTCGTCCAACATGCGCAGGTTGCGCTCGAACTCGTTGACCAGCGCGCCGCCACCTACGTACTTGACGTAGACGTACACGCCTCGGCGGTACTTCTGCACGAGGTAGGCGAGCTGGCGCCGACCCCAGTTGTCGACCTGAGTGAGCTTACCGCCTTCGCGGCCGACGACTTCGCCCATACGCGACGCGATGCGCTCTTGCGTCTCGCGCGTCACGTCCGGCTTGAGGACGTAGATTGTTTCGTATTCGCGGGCTGTGTTGTTCCCGCTCGTGGCTTGTACTTCTGGCATCGTTTCTCCTCGTGGACCTGTGGCCCCCGGCCTGAACCGGGAGCAAGGAGTTCAGCGCGGTCGCTGATTGGTCTGATTCATCGCTGCAGCGAGGCCGTCGGTAGTGACGAGCCGCACCGCCCCGACGGCCTTTTCGAGCGCGCGTTCGAGCTCGGGGGTTTCCGTTGGGGACGCGCCTTGTAGCACAAAATCCCGCACGCTACCCCGAAAGTCCGGCGGTGGCCGGCCAATCCCCAGGCGAAGCCGCACGTATTGGTCGCTGCCGAGCACTTGGGTCACCGAGCGAATCCCGCGGTGGCCGGCGTCGCTACCGCCCAGCTTCAAGCGGACGTCGCCGAGCGGCAGGTCGAGTTCGTCGTGGATCACGAGCACGTCCACCAGCGGCACCTTATAGAAGCTCACGGCAGGCTGCACGCTGCGGCCCGACTCGTTCATGAACGTTTCCGGCTTCAGGAGCCCCACGGCCTTGCCGGCGATCTCGATTTGCGCGAACAGTCCCTCGAAGCGTGCCCGAAAGCTGCCACCCTCCCGAGCAGCGAGACGGTCGACGACCGAGAACCCCACGTTGTGGCGCGTGTTTTCGTAGCGCGCGCCGGGGTTTCCGAGACCGACGACCAGAATCACCTGTACTCCTACTCCGACAGCTCACGGGCTGTCTGGGTAGTCCTATTTCTTTTCGGACTTCTTGTCCGTCTTCTCGGCGGCGGCCGGAGCCGCTCCGGCGGCGGCGGGGGCCGCGCCAGCCGCGGCGGCGGCCGCCGCGCCCGCGGCAGCGGTACCGGGGGCGGGCGCCTCTTCCTCGATGCGGATGATCTCGGTCACGACCGCGGCGACCGTCTGCTCGGGCGGTAATCGAACGGCGACACCTTCCGGCAACGCCAGGTCCTTGGTCTGCACGTGGCCGTCGAGCTCGAGTGCGGTCACGTCGTGCGTGAGCTTCACGGGGATCACACCGGGCAAGCAGCGGATGGGCAGCTTGCGAAACACCTGACGTAGCGTACCACCGGCCGTCACTCCAACCGGCTTGCCGGTGAGCTCGAGCGGCACCTCGACGTCGACCGGTTTGTCGAGATGAATTTGCACGAAGTCCGCGTGCAAGAGCTCGCGCGATACGGGATGGTACTGAAAATCCCGCAGGAGCACGGTGAGCTTGTCCTTGCCGTCCACCTCGAGATTCACGACCGTGTTGCGGCCCCAGGCGCTGGCGAGCACCGCGCGGACCGCGTCGGGGGCGACCGAGATCTGCTTCGTGGCGAGCTGCTTGCCGTACGCGACGGCCGGGATCTGCCCTTTGCCACGCAGGCGGCGCACGTCGCTCTTCTTGTGTTCGCTGCGATTGGTAGCCGTTACTTTGATTGCGTCCATCGGTCGGATCTCCAGGAATTCTTCCAGAAACAACTAAACAAACAACGAACTCACGGAGTCGCTGTTGTGAATGCGTCGGATCGCTTCGCCGAGCAGGCGAGCGATCGACAGAAATTTTATTTTCTTCGAGTTCCGCGCCTCCTCGGAGGGCAGAATCGAGTTCGTTACCACGACTTCTTCCAGCGGCGATTCCTCGATCCGCTGCACGGCGGGGCCGCTCAGCACGCCGTGGGTCGCGCAGGCCACCACGCGCCGCGCGCCGCCGTCCATTACGGCACGGGCTGCGTTGCACAGGGTCCCCGCCGTGTCGATCATGTCGTCGACGATGATCGCGTCCTTGCCCGATACGTCGCCGATGATGTGCATCACCTCGCTGACGTTCGGGCGATCCCGGCGCTTGTCGATGATGGCGAGAGACGCGCCGAGGCGCTTGGAATACGCGCGCGTGCGCTCCACGCCGCCGGCGTCCGGCGCGATGAAAACCGTGTCTTTGCCGAAGCGCGGCTTCAGATAGTCGTCGAGGAAGACCGGCAGCGCGTACAGGTGGTCGAAGGGAATGTTGAAAAAGCCCTGGATTTGGCCCGCGTGCAGGTCGACGCACACGACGCGCGAGATACCCGCCGCCACCAATAAATCCGCCACGAGCTTCGAGGTGATCGGCGTGCGCGGCGCCACCTTGCGGTCCTGCCGCGCATAGCCGTAATACGGGATCACCGCCGTGATCTCTTTGGCGGACGCGCGGCGCAGCGCGTCGCACATGATCAAGAGCTCCATCAGGTTGTCGTTGACCGGCGAGCCCGTCGGTTGAATCACGTAGGTATCGAGCCCGCGCACGTTCTCGCGGATCTCGCAGAAGGTTTCCCCGTCACTAAAACGTGACACGCGCGCTTCACCGAGCGGTGTGTCGAGCACCTTGGCGATCTCGGCCGCGAGATCCGGGTTGGCGTTCCCCGTGAATAGACAGAACCTTTTGACAGCCACGCTCAGTTCTCAATCGGTTGCGCGTTCTTTGGTAAGTCCGCGAAAATATTGGCTACTTTCGCCGAGCTCCCAGGATGGAGCGCGGGACAACTAGCAGCGGGGCCGGGGCTTGTCAACGCGAGCGGATTAGTGAGCCTAGCGATAGGGATTCCGCAAGTCGACGTCGTCGTCCGCCTTCTTTTTCGCCTTGGGCTTCGCGGGCTCGCTCGGCTCGGCCGCCGGACGCGCGGCGGCGGTTACCTGCGGCCGGCGAGCCGTACCCGGCGCGGGATTCGCGAGGGCCGGGAGGGCGCTCAGCGGCGTGGCCGCGTTCGCCGCCGGCGCCGGAGCTTCCGCCATGGGAACCGGCGCGGTGGTGGCGGGAACGTTGGCCGGCGCCGCAGGGGCCACCTGCACGATCGGCTGGGGCGCTCGCGGGTGCGTGTAGAGGAAGCCGGCAACGCCTGCGGCACCCATCAGCAAGAGCACCGCCAGGGCGAGCGGCATCTTCGACTTGACGGGGGCCGGACCGGACAGCGTGGTGCGCGTGACACCGGTCGGCACGCCGAAGCCAGGCAAGCTCATGGCCGCCGCGGAAACGCTGGACGCCGGCAGCGAGCTCGGGGGAAAGCCCGACAGGCGCTTGTCACCCGGATCGGTGGCGGCCAGCCAAACGCGCAGCGCGTCCCGCTGAGCAGAAACCTCGTCGCCCAAGACGCTCGCCACATAGGCGGCCAACTCGCGCGGCGTCGCGATCTTGTCGTTTTGAGCGGCGGCTGCTTCGAGCGCGTCCGCCAACTCCGCGCAAGAGGCAAAGCGCCGCTCACGCGCCCGCTCGAGCGCCTTCATCACGACGCTGTTGAGCTTTGGGCTGACGGTCGCGCCGACTCGCTCGAGCGACGGGACGGGCTCGGAGATCACGCGCGTCAACGTGGCCGCCTCGTTCTCGGCCTTGAACAAGCGTTTGGAAGCGAGCGCTTCCCACAGCACGATGCCCGAGGAAAATACGTCAGCGCGACGATCCAGGTTTTCGTCGCCGCTCGCTTGCTCCGGCGCCATGTAGGCGATCTTGCCCTTGAGCTGGCCCACGCGCGTCGCGGTCAGGCGGCTCGCGGCTCGGGCGACGCCGAAATCCGTAATGCGCGCCACGCCGTCGACACCTACCAGCACGTTCTGCGGTGACACGTCGCGGTGCACGAGGTTGATAGCCTCCCCCGCGTCGTCGCGCAGCTCGTGCGCCGCGTGCAGGCCGGCCAACATGTCGAGCGTGATGCGCAGCGCGATCGGCACCGGCAGCTTCTTGCCGCGCATCGCCGCGCGCGCGAGGAGGCGCGCCAGCGTGTCGCCCTCGATGAACTCCATCACGAGGTAGTAACCGACCGTGCTCGCGCCGACTTCCAGGATCGGCACCACGTTCGGGTGATGAATGCGCGCGGCGATCCGCGCTTCGTCGAGGAACATTTCGACGAACTCGGTTTCCGTCTGCAGATGTGGATGCAGCCGCTTCATGGCCACGAAGCGCTGAAAGCCACCCACGCCCATCAAGCGCGCGAGGTAAACCGTGGCCATGCCACCCGAGGCGATCTCGCCGAGCAGCTCGTAGCGATCGACGCGCAACCGGCCGGCGCTGGGATCAAAGAGTTTGGCCACTAGAATCTGCCGAGCGCGCCAGCGCTCGCTCCCCCGCCCACGGATAGCCAGGGTTCGATCGAAAAGCCGCGTCGTTTTCGGGCGCGCGCCATGTCGGTGCCCTCGATATTGAGCTTGGGCGGGCCCCAATCCGTGGCAAGCGCGCCCACCAAGACCGTCGCGACGCCGACCGCCGCCGTCGCGCCGATCAACACATTGGTCCGCTGTTGCGCGCGCACACCCTGATTGTAGAGCGTCTTACAATCGTCCGCGCCGACGCCGCACGACGCGCGCACTTTGTCGGCGCCTGGGTTGTTCTGCGTGTCGAGCCCGCTCCATGTCGTCACGCCGGCGAGTACAGCCGTGAGGCCAACGCCACTCCAGAACACGGTAGGAGACCAACCCGAACGCGGCGCCTCCTTGGCCTCCGTGGGCGACTCGTCTTTGCTTTGCGGCGGCTTGTCGGCGGCCGCGGGCTCGCTCGGCCCGGAGCCCTCCGCCGG
>DASYCR010000770.1:0-2322 GCA_036500095.1 Polyangiaceae bacterium | reverse complement strand
TCACCGAGCTTTTCTTCCCACAGTCGCGCCACCTTGCGTGCAAGCTCTGCGCGCGCGCTCGGCTCCTTGCCGCGCAGGATCTGATCTTCGTACAGCTGAACCATGCCGCGGAAGTCCTCCAGCTCCGTGTAAAGCTGAGAGAGTTCCTCCATCACGCTCGTGTCCGATGGCGAGAGATCGTGGAGGCGCTTGAGATCGCCGGCAGCGCCGTAGGCGTCGAGCAGCTTGCTTCGCCTCAGCGTGGCCCGCCGCTGCAGCAATTTGCGCACGAGCGGCCCGTCGAACACTTCTTCGAGCGCGCGATTCAGTACCACCTCGGCGCGCTTGGGTTCACCCACTTGATCGGCCAGCTTCTCGAGCGAGTCGAGCGGCTCGTCTTCCACGTGCGCGACGATGGCGTCACCCAGCCAGACGAACGCCTGATCCGTGTCCTTGAGATCCTTGTACGCCAGTTGCGCGGCGCGGCCGAGCAGCATGCCTCGCGTACGGCCTCCATCACGCGAGCCTTGCCCGCCGTTGGCGAGCGCCTCGGCCAAAGTGCGCCGCAACTTTTCGCCACCCTGTTTGCCATCTGTACTGCGCGCGACGTCTTCCAATGCGACGATCGTCTCTTCCTGCACGGCGCCGGCGAGTGCGATATCTAGAAACGCCCGCGCCTTGTCGTAGACGTCGTGGTTGGCCGCGATGCTCGCGGCCCGACCGAGTGCCATCAGCCGATCCGCGGGGGCCTTGCAACGAGTGATCTGGCGCTCGTAGATCTCGATGACCGCCGCCGGATTGGCGGCAAGTTTGCTCAACCGCGTGAGCAGCGGTTCGACATCGCCGGGTGGCACGCTCGTCAGCGCTTGTTCGCCGTGTTGGATCGCTTCGAGCGCCTCCACCCCGGCGCGGGCAAGCACTTCGGCTTGGCGGACCATCTCCTCCGCTCGGGCTGGGCCGCTGAGCTCCTGCACCAAAAGATCGTGCGCGATGCTGAGCGCGTCGAGATCCTTGAGCTTGACCGCGATCTCTTCCAGCTTGTGCGCGATCTCCGCGTCCGCGCCGCGCGTGCGTGCGAGTTCCTTGGCGACGCCCGCCGCGTCCGCGTCACGGCCGACCTCCACGAAGCGCTCGAATGCGCCGCGCAAAGACGCGTTCCGAGCCGGGCTGGCGGGTGCTTCCAGGTACCACTCGCAGAGCTTCGTCGCGACCACGCCCTTCCAGCCCAGCGAATCACCGAGCTTGACGTACTCCTCTCGACACGGCTCGTCCCCCAAGTCGGCGACTTGCATCAAAGCCGCCAGCGCTTCGTCGCTCTTCTTGACCTTTTCATGCAGGATCTCGGCGAGCCTGCGGGTCATGCGGCTCGCTTCTTCTTCGTCACCTTCGACTTCCACGAGCACGGCCAAAAGCTCGGCGACGCGCGGCCAGTCTTCCAGCTTTTCGCACAGCTCGGCCAGGCGCCCAACGGCTTCGAAATTCTCCGGGTCGAGCTCGCGCACCATGTCGAGCGCCTTCACGGCGAGCTTCGGCTCTTCCAGCTGCTCTTGATAGAGATCCGCCAGGCGTTCGGCCACCTTTAGCTTCTCGGTGGGGTCACTCAGGATCTGCAGTCGACGCTCGAGCGCATTGGCGATGCCCTTCGGTTCGTCGAGTCGCTCGTGCAGTTCGGCGATCTTGGCCAGCGCGTCATCACGCTTGGGATCGAACTCGCTGAGCACGCGTTCGTACACCTCGATCGAGCCCTTCAGATCGTCGAGACCATCGGCGATCAGCCCGGCTTCGCGGAGCAAGGCCTCTACCTTCTGAGCCGGATCCATGCTGGCTTTGCCCAGCCTGCCCAAGAGCTCGACCGCCTCCTTGAACTCGCCGCGATCTTGCGCATCGTCCGCAAGAGTCGTGAGCGCCTCCAGATCTTCTCCGTCTTCGAGCAAGGCTCGCAATGTCTCGCGCGCTGCCTCGGGATCGCCCAGGCTCTCGCGCTGGAGCTTCGCCGCACGGCGACGCATCGCCGCGCGCTTCGATTTGTCCGACAGCTGCTCCGCGCGGCGCAGCAGGAATTTCGCCAGATCGTCGTTGCGATCGCCGGCTACGTAGCGCTGCTCGAGGTCGCTCGCGTAGGTCTCGTTCTCTGGGTCGAGCTCCGTGGCCTGCTCCAAGCGCACCACCGCATTTCCTTCGTCACCGACCTTCGACAGATACGACGCCTCGGTAGCGAACAGCTGCGCCTTCAGTTTCGGGGAACTGCTCAGCTGCGCTCGCTCGTCGATCGCGGTGGCCGCCTGCTCCCACGCCTCGGCGCTCACGAAACACCGTTCGGCTGACTCCCAGAGCGCGGCATCC
>DASYCR010000769.1:0-5888 GCA_036500095.1 Polyangiaceae bacterium | reverse complement strand
ACGGCGTTCGGCGGTACCAGCGGCGCGGGGCCGACCATCGGCGGCGGTCCGGGCGGCATGGTGAGCGGCGGCGGCACGAGCAGCGCGAGCGGTACGACCAGCGCGAGCGGTACGACCAGCGCGAGCGGCACGACCAGCGTGAGCGGTACGACCAGCAAGGGCGGCGACCGCGGTGTGGCGGGCACAGGCGGTGAAGCTGGTGCTCCCGCGGGCGGCATGACGAGCGGCGGCGACGCGGGTGAAGCGGGCAGCGGCGGCGACGCGGGCTGCGAGAGCCTCTCGTCCGAAGCGTTGGACGCGCCCTCCTGCGGCTACGACCCGGCGCAAACGATGGTGAGCTACCGCGGAACGCTCTGGTTGTTCGTCGAGGGCGTGCTCGTGAACGCACCTGGCTCGGCCGTTCAGGACGCTTTCTACAATCTCGACGTGGACAATCAGGCCGCGGCCGTGAGCGCCTGCCCCGATTGCTTGCGCTACAACTTGGCGAGCGAGGCCGATTGCGTGTGCAGCTACGAGTGCCCGAACAGCAGCCACCGTGTGGCGGATTTGCTGCTCGACGGTTATCCGGCGTTCGAGCCGTCCCACCGGTACACCGTGCGGCTCGCTATCGGCGACGGCGCGACGCAGCTGCGCTTTGGCATGGCGGACTGCGGTTGCTCGGACAATTCCGGCAGTTACCTGCTCAAGCTCGAGCCGTACCTGCCCGCGTGCACACCCCCCTCGCTGTAGCGGTCGCATTGTCGTCGCGGCGCGACGCGGCTACCCTTCGCGCATGACCGAGATTCGCGTCGAGCACGTGTTCAACTGCAGCGAGGACACTTTTTGGGGCAAGGTGTTTTTCGACGAAGAGTACAACCGGCGCCTGTTCAAGGACGTGCTCAAGTTTCCGACTTGGCGCGTGCTCAAATCGAACGACAGCGAGAGCGCGGTCGAGCGCGTGATCGAGGCGTCGCCGCCGATCGGGGATTTGCCGGGCGCGCTGAAAGCAGTGGTGGGCGACAACGTGGGCTACGAAGAGCACGGCCACTACGACAAGAAAACGCGCCGCTACAAGGTCAGGGTGGTGCCCAATCGCTTGAGCGACAAGATCTCGGTCAACGTCGAGATGTGGCTGGAGTCAGCCGGCGACGGCAAATGCCGGCGCATCGTCAAGGCCAGCGCTACCGCCAAAATCTTCGGCGTCGGCGGCATGCTCGAGAAAAAAATGCTCTCCGATCTCGAGCGCAGCTACGAGAAGAGCGCCAGCTTCACCAACACGTTCGTGGCGGAAAAGGGCCTATGACCACGCGTCGGCGCATCTTTGCGTCGACCATGCGCGCGGCCGACTCCGAGCCGAGCGAGGCGCCGCTGTGCGGCGGCATCGAAGCGGGTGGCACCAAGTTCGTCTGCGCGATCGGCAGCGACCCACTGCATATTCACGCGCGTGCTCGCTTCGAAACCGATCAGAGCGGTCACCCGGAGCGCACACTGCAAGCGTGTCACGATTGGTTTCGTAGCGAGCAGCAGCGCCTCGGCGTGACGATCAGCGCGCTCGGTATCGGCTCGTTCGGTCCGCTCGATCTCGCACGCCAAACCATCACCACCACACCCAAGCCCGGCTGGCGAAATTTTCCGCTCGGTAGAGAGCTCGAACGGCTCTTGGGGTTGCCCATCGCGTTCGACACCGACGTGAATGCGGCCGTGCTCGCCGAACATCGCTGGGGCGCGGGGCGCGAAGTGAGCTCACTCGTGTATGTCACGATCGGCACGGGTATCGGCGGCGGCGCGCTGGTCGCGGGCGAGCTCCTGCACGGCGCGCTTCACCCGGAAATGGGTCACATGCCGCTGCAACGCGACCCCGCCGACACCTTTGCCGGTGTCTGTCCGTATCACGGCGCGTGTTGGGAGGGCCTCTGTTCGGGCCCGGCCCTGCGCGCGCGCTGGGGCCTGCCCGCCGAGGAGCTCGCCGCCGATCACCCCGCGTGGCCCGTGCAAGCGCGCTACGTCGCGCAGGCTCTGTACACGGTGGCCTGCGTGCTCTCACCACGACGCTTCGTGCTGGGCGGGAGCGTCTCGCGCGCCGGTCGGCTCGGTTCAGCGCGCTTTCTGGCGCTCGTCCACGCGCACTTTCGCGCCATCGCGAACGGCTATCTGGCGCTGCCCGAGCTCGCCGAAATCGAGCGCTACATCGTCAGCCCCGGGCTCGGCGAGGACTCCGGCGTGCTCGGCTGCCTCGCGCTCGCCGAACGAGCGCTCCTCGGCGAACGCGCGTCGTTGCGACGTCACTAGTGTCAGCGACGTGCCGTCCCGCACTCGCGCGACCGAGCGACGCTCTAAACTCTGTGCACGCGAGCTGCCCCGGGGCAGCCCACCCTCACAATCAGGCTTTCGCCTTCTTCGGCGCGGCGGCCTTCTTGGGCTTGGCGTCGCCCGCGGGCTTCGCAGCTTTCTCCGCGCTGGCCTTGGGCGCGGCGGCTTTCGGCGCGGTGGCTTTGACGGGCTTGTCTGCCTTGGCCGGCTTCGGCTTGGCGCTCACGGCGGGTGCCTTCTTGGCGGCGCGCGCGGCCGACGCATGCAGGTCGAGCAAGCGCGGCAGCGGATAGCTGCCGAGCAGCTTCTCGTAACCTTGATCTTTGACGCGCTTGTTCAGCTCGAGGATCGCGCTGATGAGTTTGGCGCGCGAACCGAAGCGCGCTTTCGCGTCGGTCAGCGTGTCGTGCAAGCGCACGAGCTTCTTGTTGGTGACGCGCGCGAGGCCCTTCGCGCCGTTGACGCGATCGAGCCAGAGGTCCTCCGTGGCCAGCTTTTGCACGGCTTCCACCAGCTTGTCTTTGGATTGGAAGCGCTCTTTGACGACGAGGACGGGTGACTTTTTCATGGGTTCGGCTCCGGCCCGCAGGGACCACGCGAAGGGCGCGGTTTTTAGCAACGGGAATAGGGTCTGGCAAGCGCCGGCCCCGATCCGGCCGAATGACCGGCGAGCGCGCGACGCTCCGTGCTGTGCTGGGCTCGCGGGTGACTTAGTGCTAACCGCGGCCCACATGTCTTTGCGCATGCGCTTTGCGCCGTCGCCGAGCGGATCCCTGCACATCGGGAACGTCCGCTCGACCCTGTTCACCTGGCTCTGGTGCCGGAGCCAAGGCGGCAAGTTCATCTTGCGCGTCGAGGACACCGACCAGGAGCGCTCGAGCCTCGACAGCGTGCGCGCCGTGCTCGACGCCCTGCACTGGCTCGGGCTCGATTGGGACGAGGGCCCGGAGGTCGGCGGCCCGTACGAACCGTATTTTCAGAGCGAGCGCAAGGCGCTCTACCGCGAGTCCGTGGAGCAGCTGATCCGCGAGGACAAAGCCTACCGCTGCTATTGCACCAAAGAGGAGCTCGACGCCCAGCGCGAAGCCCTGAAGGTGCGCAACCCCAAGGCGAATTTCGTGTATCCCGGCACGTGCCGCGATCGCAAGGACACGCCGGATCTGCCGCACGTGGTGCGCTTTCGTTCGCCGAGCGAAGGCACCACGGACTTCACCGATCGCGTGTTCGGTCACATCAGCACGCCGAACTCCGCCCAGCAGGATTTCGTGCTGGTGCGCACGGACGGCTATCCGCTCTACAACCTGGCCGCGACCATCGACGATCACGCGATGGCCATCAGCTTCGTGGCGCGCGGGCGCGACCACATCGGCAATACGCCGCAGCAGATCCTGCTTTATCGCGCGTTCGGCTGGCAGCCGCCGGAGTTCGCGCACTTGCCGATGATGCTCTCACCCAAGGGCGAAAAGCTCAGCAAGCGCAACGCCGCGGTGAGCGTGCAGGACTACCGCGACCGCGGCTACACGCCCATGGGCGTGCTCAACTACCTCGTGCGCTTCGGTTGGTCGTCGGGCGACCGCGAGATTTTCTCGCGCGACGAGCTCGTGCAGCTCTTCTCCTGGGATCACGTGCACAAGGCCGACGGCAAATTCGACGAAAAAAAGTTCGCCGACGTCGCGTTCGAGCACCTGAAGCAGGACCGGCTCACGCCGCTCGCGGAATACGCCGAGCGCGTCAAGCCGTACCTCGAGAAGCGCGGCATCCCGAGCGCCGACGACGCCCGACTGCTCGCCGCGATCCCGGGCGTTCGCGAGCGCGCGCGCACCCTGGTCGACGCCGCGCACGACCTCGATTTCTATTTCCGCGAGCCGCCCGAGCTCGACGACAAGGCCCGCCAAAAGTTTTTGACGCCCGAAAGCGCCCAGACGCTCACGGCGCTCGGCGAGCTCCTGCGCGGCGCCGGGGAGTGGACAGCCGAGGCGCTCGAAAATGCGGTCAAAGCCTGGGCCGAGCAGCGCGCGCTGGCTCTCAAGGACGTGGCGCAGCCGGCCCGCGTCGCGCTCACCGGACGCAGCGCGAGCCCGCCCCTGTTCGCGGTGTTGGCCGTGCTCGGCCGCGAGCAAAGCCTCGCTCGCCTCGGGCGTGCCGTGGAGCTCGCGCAAAGCCGCTGACGATGGCGCCACTCCTTCCCGGCCTGGTGCCGAGCGGGGCACTGCCCGCGCCCGGCTTACCCCCCAACGTGCCGCAGCTCCATCTGCCGCTCACGCACCTCGCGCCCGTCAGCTGGTTCGACACCATCCTCGGCTACCCGCCGATCAAGGCGTTCCTGCCGATCCCGATCATCTTGGCGCTCGCGCCGCTCGTGTGGTGGTTCTTTCGGGACACCTGGCGCGAGCTCGATCGCGAGGCCGAGGAAGCGCGCGCGCAGCACGGCCTGGACTTTCGGCGCGCCGCGGCTTGCCTGCTGATCGTCGCGATCGTGCTCACGCTGCAGGAGTACTACGGCGGTCGCGGTTTTTACGACGTGTACTTTCGCGCGTGGTTGAGCGATTTGCAGGCGCGCGGACACACGCGCATCAACCTCGCCAAGTACGACGAGTACTACGGGTTTTGCTGGTGGGTCGTGTCGCGCATCGGCGGCTACGTGCTGATCCCGTTTCCACTCTGGAAGATCCTGTTCCGCGAGGACAGCCTGCTCGACATGGGCCTGCGCGGCCGCGGCTTCTTGCGACATCTGTGGATCTACGGCCTTTGCCTCGCCTTCGTGCTGCCCGCGATGCTGCTCGTGGCGAGCCAGCCCGACTTCGGCACGTACTACCCGTTCTACAAGGGCGCCTCGCGCAGCTGGTTCGACCTACTCGCCTGGGAGAGCATCTACTTTGCGCAGTTCTTCGCGCTCGAGCTGTTCTTCCGCGGCTTCATCCTGGGCGCGCTGCGCCGGACGCTCGGCGCGAGCGCCATCTTCGTGATGGCCGTGCCGTATTGCATGATCCACTACGGAAAGCCGTACCTGGAGGCCAACGGCGCGATCGTGGCGGGCATCGTGCTCGGCTCGCTCTCGATGCGCACGCGCAGCATCTACGCCGGGTTCTTGGTCCATATCACGGTGGCCTTTTCCATGGATTTTCTCGCGTTGTGGCGGCGGGCGGCATTGCCGGTTCATTTTTGGAACTAGCTTCAACCGGTTGTTGCCTCGCGACAATTCCGTGCATTTGCCAGCCGGCGCCGGCCGCGCCGGCTCTCGTTGGGTCCTGTTGTCAGTTCCGCGCCGTGATCTGCCGCTCCCAGCCTGAGCCGCCACGTTGCGGGGCATTCGCCCCTGCACCCCAGGAAGGCCGCTGGTTGAGCTTGAGATGTGGCTAGTGCTCAGCCCCTGCTCCCCAGGCAGGCTGCTGGTTGAGATTTGGGATGTGACGAATGCTCAGCCCTGTTCCCCGATCCGCACTTTCCGGTTTTCGTCGCGCGTGAACGCGGTATATTGCGCGCACGATTAATGGAACAAAATGCGCTGTATTCTCCGCGGCCGCCCGACACGGCATCGGAACCCCCCAAGCGACCGAGCACGGAGAATGGGCACGCTGAATGGACCACTGAGCGCAGCG
>DASYCR010000768.1:0-3421 GCA_036500095.1 Polyangiaceae bacterium | reverse complement strand
CGCGCTGTACAGCCGCAGGGACGGGTCACGCACCCTCGTGAGACGCGTGTCCTACTTCACGACCGGCGCCAAGTGGTCCGAACAGATCTGGGACGCGTCGGGGGTAACCCGGCTGAGTTACGACCCAGCCGGACATCTGATTGAGCGCGCGACGCTCGATGCGCGAGGCCGCGAGAGCGACGGCCCGGTCGTGCATTGGAACGAGCGCGGGACGGTAGTCGCCGAGGGCAGCTATCGGCACGGGCGCCAGGTCGGAGCCTGGCGTGAGTACGACGACTCCGGCGCACCGAGCCGTGAAGCGCTCTACGATCAGGACGGCCGGCTCGTCTCCGAAACGCGCTGGAACGCCGCGCACGTCAAGCTCCAGGAGCGGCTCCCGAACGGTGCTTTTGCCGAGTATTACGCAAGCGGCGCGCCGCGCTACCAACGCAAATCCGACGGATCCGCGACGCGCTGGTATGAAAACGGCCAGCGCTCGGAAGAGACCAAGCGCGTGGGCGACGAGGAATTGCTGGTGAACGCTTGGGGCGAGGACGGCAAGCAACTCGTTAGGGACGGTGATGGAGTGAGGCCCGGAGTCGACGGTGAACTCGGCACCCGTTGGCTAGTCACCTACCGACACGGTCGCGCCGTCGCGCACAAAGTGGTTGGGCCGCCGCTGGCAATGGCGCCGGCCAAACCGTGACGCACGACGCGCGCGTCCAGAGCTACTTCGAGAGCTTGGCCGCGAGCAAATCGACTTTCTCGATGCGCGGTGGTTCGGCCAAGAGCTCGTCGGCTTTGGCCATCAGAGCGGCGGCGATAGGTCCGTTCAGGTGAGCATCGCGGCCCGCGTCGTTCGGAAACGCGTCGAAGATGCCGAACTCGTTTTTCGACAAGCGGAGCGCGAACCAGACGGTGGTCGCGGGCTCTTGTTCGGCGAGCGGCAACGCCCCCGCGAGGAATGCTGCGACTTGTTCTTCTTTGCCCGGCTTGGCGACGAGGCGAGCGAGGATTGCGACTTTGACCATCGGAGTTGATCCTTTTGTGTGGGCGATGCGGACGCCTTGGCTCGGGAACCGTAGCTGCGACGGGGAATTTGCGCCAGTGTCGTCAGGTCGCGAGAATGTCGTCTTTTGCCACGCACCCGGGCTACGAAGCTTCAGAACCCGCGGTGATTGGCGTACGCGATCCACGTCCCGGTCAACGCGACGAAGTACGCGAAGCCGCCGAGCGCGATGCGACGCGAGCGCGCGAGCTCCGGATGCGCTTGCGAATCGAACAAGATGTACGAAATCAGGCCGCCCTTCGAGATCGATGCGCGATCGGCCACGGCTTGAAACACCAGCCGCATCAGGTGCTCGCACACCCAAAAATACGGCAGGAGCAGGAGCAGGTTGCCCGCGACGACCAGCGGGACGACCGGTAGGCCGAGCGGCGTCGCGCCGAAGGCCTTGAGCCAGACGACGCGCACCTCCGGCGATAGATCCGCCACGAGCGCGCAGCCCATGAATAACAGCGCGACCACGCGGCCCACGGCGCGCGGTGAGAACACGAGCCGTTCGCGTTTTCTGAGCTTTCGGATCTTGGCTTCTGTCAGCGCGAGATTGAAGAGAAAGAAACCGAGCACGCCGAGCTCCGCCTTGCGAGCGAAGCTGCGGTTCGAGGCCGCCTCGCGCGCGACGTTCGCTCCGTCCTCGCCGGGACGGCTGAGCGAGGGATCTTCCGGCAGATAGCGAATGGTGAAGGTTTGTCCCGGTTGATACGGCGCTGCCGAGGCTTTGACCGACCATGCGTAGCGCGTGCCGTCGACCGTGTATTCGTAGGCGAGATTGCCGCTGCCGCCCTCGTCGAGCGTCGTCGCGGTCGCGCTCGCGGCGCGCCCGTGCAGGGCGAGCGCGTCGAGCCGCCGCGCCTGTCGCTCGAACAGAGCGTGTACGCCGACCGGCGCCGCCACGCCGAGCGCCACGAACATCCAGCGCGCGCGCCTACCCGACCGTTCGAGCCGCAGCAGCCGCTCAGGTTCGTTTTCGTCCACCATGTCCGTCTCGCCCGGACGAAAATAGCATGTTCAAGGCACGGCCAGCTCGAACGATACGCAATAGTTCGGGTTCGGTCGCCGAGAGCTCGCGCCGACGAACGGGTCGGAGTCGCGCAGCTTGCCCCAGCGCACCGCCTTCGACGCGCTCGACAGCTGCTCGCCCTGGCTCGTGAGCGCATAGCCCACTACGAGCTCACCCTCCGGCAGCGGCTCGACGGCCGCTATCTCGATCGAGGCATGGCGGATGTGCACCGACGCGATCGGAATCTGCACGTCGCCGGCACGCAGCTCGAAGCCTTTGCCCTTGGACCACGCGCGGATCTTTGGGTCGTCGAAGCTCTCGTCCCAGGCGAGCGGCGGGACGGGCACGTGGAACGCGACGGTGACGACTTGGCCCGTTCGGCTCACGCTGAGCGGCGCGAGCGGTCGCCAATCCTGCTTCAGGACCTCTCGCGCGTAGTACACTTGCCCAAGCTTCTCCCCGAGCATTTGGTAGCCGAGTGCGGACAGGTGCACGCCGTCGTTTTCCTTGCTGGCGGCGAATTGATATTTCGGTCCGGTGCACACGAATTCATCCGGCCGTTCGCGGCCGAGCTGCCATTGCAGCTGATTGATGAGCGGACGGAATCCCTGGCTGGCCGCGCCGTTGGGGTAGGCGTGCTGCTGCGAGAGGTAGATCGGAATTTTGCGGGTCTGTCCGGTGAGAGCGGCCAGATCGCGCTGGTAGTCGGCCTGGAGCTGGTCGAGCTCCGCGCGATACGTGAGATTGCCGGAATCCGTCTCGCCGTGGGTCAGCACGATCGCGCTCACGCCGTAGCTCCGTCCCGCGTCGCGCGCGAGCCGCGCGATCGCCGCGACCTCGAACAGCGTGGCCGCGTACGCGCGGCCGGTGACGCCCGTCGTGTCGCCGCCGTGTTTGCTGAGCTCGGCGATGCCCTGGCCGCTCTCGCCGACCACCGTGTGCACGCTGACGTAGTTGTCGCCGGGCGAAGCCGCGCGGACGAGCGCCGTCACCTGGTTGGCCATCGCCGTGTGCAGGGTTTCCCCCCAAGTGTTGGCGGGATATGGCGACGGATAGTCGACCGCGACCGTGCGCAGCGGCTCGACGAGCGGCACGAGCGACAGCTCGCGGAGCGCCGGATCCCAAGGCGGCACAGCGGCGTTGCCCTTCGGCCCGAGCGAGAGCTTGAGGTTGTCGTACGGTTGTTCGGTCGTGAGCGCGGGCGGCGTGCCGACCGACAGACTCTGGCCGGTGCCGATGATACCGACGTAGTCCCAGGGTCCGATGGTCGTGGAGGCCAAAGCGCTGCGCAGTCTCCGGGCCGAAAGCCGCTAAGGTCTACTCATTTTTGCTATAACGGTTCTCAATTCCGTCCCGCGAGCCCTGAATTTCTTTCGAGG
>DASYCR010000767.1:0-8644 GCA_036500095.1 Polyangiaceae bacterium | reverse complement strand
GCTTTGGATTTAAGCTCCCACTCCGCATCGCGTTGACCACGGAACACCCAGGCGAGGTGTTCGCCAGCCCAACGGGCACTCCGTGGGCTCAGCTCGTTGAGGAATTCGTTGGCGGTGTCGAACCCGTGATCTTCGACTCCTGCTCGCGGTGATGGTGTCGTTGGTAGGGCCATACTTCCGTCTACACCGTAGCCCAAAACTCGGGCTCGATCCCTAGCTCGTACATCTCGTGAACCAGCACCGACAGGTTGAAGCACAGCACCTTGGCGAGCACCTCGTTGACCTAGCTCTCGTGTTTTTTTGATCGAACGCTGCCACCGAACTTGCGCTTGATCGCGGAGAACGTGCTCTCGGAATTCGAGCGCAAGTGGTACGCCTTGTCGAACTCGGCCCGCCTGTACCGGAAGCAGTGCCAGAGCTTCTGCCACTGCTCGGGGCCCGCTCCCTTGTTGTTGCTCTTGAAGGGGATGTACGGCACGCCGCCGGCATTGGCGACGGCATCGAGATTGGCGTGGGAGATGTACGCCTTGTCGGCCGACACCTCCGCGATCTTGAAGCGATCGGCCGTCGTGTTCACCAGCCCCGCAAATTGGGGCGAGTCGTGCGCATCGCCTTCGGTGACCTCGACGCTCGTCACGACGTTCGTCCTCACGCCAACCATGGCGTGGGCCTTCAACCAGTTTTCACGCTTCTTCTCGCGGCCGTACTTGTGGTCGTACCACCTGCTGTACGTGTTCGTGCCGAAGCCCGTGGCGTCGATCGAGAACTTGGTTTCGATCGCCTTCAACGGGCTCGCGGACTCCTCGACCATCGCCTTCAAGATCGGCGTAATCTCCAATCCGGCCCAAATTCAGCCCAGATTCCGCGCATTTTTGAGTTGCAGAAATCCGGAGCCAGTCGAGATATGGTTCCGGGCGGTTGGTGATTAGGTTCGAGCCGCGTGGTGCTCGGACTCACGATTGGGAGTTATCCATATGAAGCGAGTTGTAATCCTTTCCGCTCTTCTACTTTTCACGCTGGCTTGCGGTTCGTCGGGCAGCGATTCGCCGGCGACGGTGCCCGGGCCCGAGGGCGGCACCTGCACGATGACGGGCACCGGTTCGCTCGCGATCACGGTGGCCGGCTTGCCCGCGGGCATCGCTGCGGATCTGGTGGTGACCGACGCGGCCAACGCGGCTCACCCGGTGACGGCGAGCACGACTCTCACGCTGCCGAGCGGGACATTTACGTCGGTGGCCGGCACCGTCTCGGATCACGATCCGATCGTGCGCAAAGCCTTTTTATCGAACAGTACGCCGGCCGCCGGAACGATCTGTGATGGGCAAACCGTCACGATGGATCTCAAGTACACGCTGATTCCGACCAGCAACCAGATCTGGTGGGGCAATGCAAACGGCGCCAGCAACACGCTGTCGTATGCTTCCGCAGCGCTGGCGGCCACAGGCGGCCCGAACCCGACGGTCGAAGATCAGACGGGCGGAACGCTGCCCGGTGCGTTCTTACCGAACGGCGACCTCTGGGTCGTGAATACGCTGACGGACAAGATCGGGCTCGAGCGCTACGCGTCGACGCTGCTACCGGTGAGCGGCCAGCAAACGCCAGTAGCGGTCGTGACGAGCAGCGCGCTCACGGGCGGCGTGCCAGGACCGGTCTCACTCGCGCTCGACAAGGACGGCAACGCCTGGGTCGGCGTCGCGTACTCGAGTTCCGTCGTCAAATTCGACGCGGGGCAAATACTCGCGTCCGGCGACGTGACACCGGGCGTCGTCATCTCCAACGTGCCGGCCCCGAACGCGCTCGCCTTGGACGGCAAGGGGAACCTCTGGATCGGTTCACAGGACAACGTGCTCGAATACCTAGTCGACCGCTTGAGCGCATCCACCAGCGCGGCACCCGACGTTTCGATCGATGCGCAAACGCCGGGACCGGTGATCGGTTCACTCACCAGCGTGCTCGGACTCGCGTTCACCGCGAATCGCGACCTGTGGGTGAACTTCGGCGGCACCATCGCGCTCATCCCCGATATCCAGCTGAACACCGGCACGATCACGCCGGCCATTCAAATCCAGGCGGATGTGCTGGCGCTGCCCGACGGCATCGCGCTCGACGAGAGCGGCGGGCTGTGGATGGCCTACAGCCAGGGCAAGCTCAGCAAGTTTGGCGCGAGTCAGCTCACGACCTCGAGCGCCAGTTTGGCCCCCGAAGTCGTGATCTCGAGCGATCACATCGGCTCGGCGACGCAGCCCGCGCTGTTTCCAGCGCCCGCTGGGCTACCGCTGTATTCGTCGCTCAAGTAGCTCGCCTTGCTCGAACGCAAGCCGCGCCCTTTTGTTTTGCCCCAAATATTCCAGCCAAAAGCTCTTGGTAAATTGTCGTCGATTTTTTTTGCCTTGATGCGCGCGGTGTCATCTGGCGCCGCGAGCTCCGACTCGTGACACTTTGCCACACTCGGGATTGACTCAAGCGCGATCCTGATCGACGCGCTGGAGCTCCGGCAATCATCGTGTAAGGTAAGGCGACTCACGAGGGACGCTTTACCTATGAACGACCCTAGCCAGAAGGAACACGTTCGCACGAACGGCAGTTCCGCTCCCGCGCTGCGCGGTATCGCAAAAACAAAAACGGGCATCGACGGCTTCGACGACATCTTGGACGGCGGCTTGCCCCGCGGCCGAACGTCTCTTTTGTGCGGCGGGGCCGGCTGCGGCAAGACGCTCTTCGGCGTGCAATTCCTAGTCAACGGGGCCGAGCTGTACGGCGAGCCCGGCGTCTTCGTTTGTTTCGAAGAGCGCGGCCAAGATCTAGCCGCAAACGTAGCGTCGCTCGGCTTCGATCTCAATTCGCTCGAAGCGCGCGGCTTGCTCAATATCGATCACGTGCGCGTGGACCCGACCGAGATCATCGAGAACGGTGACTACGATCTGGAGGGTGTATTTTTACGGCTCGGAGTGGCGATTGACTCGATCGGAGCCAAGCGAGTCGTGATCGACACGCTCGAGATGCTATTCGGCGGCTTGACGAACTACGGCGTGATTCGCGCCGAGCTGCGACGCCTGTTCGATTGGCTCAAGGATCGCGACGTGACCGCCATCGTCACCGCCGAGCGCGGCGAGGGCCGCCTGACGCGCCACGGCCTGGAAGAGTACGTATCCGACTGCGTGATCATGCTCGACCATCGAGTCATCGAGCAAATCTCCACGCGCCGCATGCGTGTGGTCAAGTACCGCGGCTCGGTGCACGGCACGGACGAGTATCCGTTTTTGATTGGCAACGACGGCGTGTCCGTTTTGCCGATCTCGAGCGCCGGCCTCAATCACAGCGTGTCGAGTGAACGCGTCTCGACCGGCATCGCGCGGTTAGACACCATGCTCGGCGGCTCGGGCTATTTTCGTGGCAGTTCCGTGCTGCTGTCGGGCACGGCCGGCTCGGGCAAGACGAGCTTGGCCGCGCACTTCTTGGATGCCGCGTGCCGCCGTGGAGAGCGCGCTCTCTTCTTTTCCTTCGAAGAGTCACCGGCGCAGCTCATCCGCAACATGCGCTCGATCGGCATCGATCTGCAACAGTGGGTGGACCAGGGGCTCCTGCGCTTTCACGCCTCGCGCCCGAGCGCGTTCGGGCTCGAGACGCACCTAGCGGTGGTCTTGCGTGAGGTCTCGCGTTTCAAGCCGGCCGTGATCGCGGTCGACCCGGTCAGTAACTTTCTCGACGTTTCGTCCGGCGCCGAAGCGCACAGCATGCTCGTGCGCTTACTGGACCACGTGAAGGGCAGCGGCATCACCGCCATCTTTACTTCGCTCACCAGCGGCGGTGAGGCGCTCGAGCAGACGGACACGGCCATCTCGTCGATGGTCGACACCTGGCTCTTGGTCAAGACGATCGAGCTCAGCGGCGAGCGGAACCGCGGCCTCTACGTGCTCAAGTCGCGCGGCATGGCGCACTCCAACCAGATCCGCGAGTTTACGCTCAGCGAATGTGGGATCCAGCTCCTCGATGTATATGTCGGGAGCTCCGGCGTACTCACCGGCTCCGCGCGGCTGGCGCAAGAAGCGGACGAGCGCAGAAAGGTCGGGGAGCGCGAGCTCGAACTCGAGCGCAAGCGGCGTGAGCTGGAGCGCAAGCGCGCACTCTATCGAGAGCAAATCGCGCGACTGGAAACCGAGTACGCGGCCGACACGTTGGAACTCGAGCGAGCCATCGCCAGCGCCGAGAAGAGCGACGAATCTACGATCTCGGATCGCTCGTTGATGGCTCAGCAACGCCACGCCGATAGTGCCTGACGAGTACGAACAGGACCCGCCGATATGACCGAAGAAAGCCAGACAGCAGACACGAACGACGTCTCCTCGGACCAGAGCTGGAATCTGCGCCTCTACGTGGCAGGCGATTCCCCCAAGTCCCGCGCCGCAATCGCCAACTTGCGCGCCCTGTGTGAGCAGTACTTGAAGGTGAAATACGAAATCGAGGTCGTCGATCTGTTGAAGGACCCGAAGCTCGCCAAGACGCATCAGATCATCGCGATCCCGACGCTGATCCGCGAGTTGCCGGAGCCGATTCGTCGCGTGATCGGCGATCTCTCGGATTCGAACAAGGCACTGGTCACCCTGGATCTGACGCGCGCTCCTACCGGGAGTTGATGGCCGTGGGCGCGCCGGCCTCTCAAAAACCGAACGACCCGTCGCCGCGGGAGCTGCAGGGCGAGATCGTCGAACTGCGTCGCCGCCTGCACGAAGTAGAAGCGACCCTGCAGGCCATTCGTCAGGGCAAGATCGACGCGGTCGTCGTGGAGACCCACGACGAGCCGTTCGTCTACACCGTGGAGAGCGCCGATCTGCCCTATCGGCAGTTTTTGGATCAGATGAGCGAGGGCGCCGTTTCACTCGACGCGCACAACGCCATCGTGTACTGCAATCGCGCGCTCGGGGCGCTGCTCGGACAAGAGCGGGACTCGTTGCTCGGCTCGGACTTTGCCCGCTTCGTAGCGGCGGAATCGCGTGAGGCCTATCGCAACGCGCTCTTGAGCGAGCGGCCCGAGCGGCTCGGCGCCAACCTACTCGCGAAGGACGGCCGCACGTGCCCAGTGCAGGTGTCGTGCACACCGATTGGTCCGCCGGAGGCACGCCGCTTCGTGCTGGTGATCAGCGACATGACGGAGCGAGAAAGAGTGCGCGAGCTTGCCGAGGCACGCGAGGCTTCCGAGGCCGCGAGCCTGGCCAAGGACGAGTTTCTGGCGGTTGTCGGGCACGAGCTCCGCACGCCGCTCGGCGTGATCATGGGCTGGACGCAGGTCGTGCTCGGGCACGCGGACGAGCTCGACCCGAGTACGCGCAAGGCGCTCGAGACGATTGATCGCAATGCGCGGCTGCAACGCAAGCTGATCGAGGATTTATTGGACGTTTCGCGCGTCGCCTCCGGAAAACTACGGCTCGAACGGTCTGACCTCGACTTTTGCGAGCTCGCCGGCAGCGCCGTGGCCGCGCTCGGGCTCACCGCGCGCAGCAAGGGCGTGGAGCTCGACGTGCAAGTCGCCCCGCGCATCCACGTGAACGGCGATCCGGAAAGGCTCGAGCAGATCTTGCAGAACTTGCTCGGAAATGCCATCAAGTTCACGCCGACGGGCGGGCGCGTGCGACTCCGTATCGAGCAGGCGGGCAACAAGGCGCGCGCGGTCGTCAGTGACAGCGGTCGCGGGATTGCGCCCGAGCTTTTGCCCCGAATTTTTCAGCTATTTCGTCAGGGAGAAGCGATTCGCCGGCGCGCGGGCGGACTCGGGCTCGGGCTATCCATTTCCAAGAGGCTGGTCGAGCTGCACGACGGCCAGATCTTCGCGGAGAGCGAGGGCATCGGCAAGGGCGCGACGTTCACGGTCGAGCTGCCTGCGCTGCCGCCTCGCCCGGAATCGACGCCGGCACCACCCGGCGAACGCACCGTGAGTGATGAATTGCTCGCGCGAGCGCGCGTGCTGATCGTCGACGACGAGCAAGATATTCGCGACATCACGGCGCGCTTTCTGGAGAGCTTCGGGGTCGAGGTAGTCAGTGTCGCCGACACGGCGTCGGCGCTGGCGTGGCTCGAACGTGAAGAGTTCGACCTGGTCGTGAGTGATCTGATGATGCCCGGGGTCGACGGGCTCGACCTGGCGCGCGAGCTACGCAAACGTCATGGCAACGATCGCCCGATGCTCGCGATCAGCGCGCTGCCCGCGCGGGAGTACGCCGAGCGCGCGCTCGACGCAGGTTTTTCCGCGTTCCTCAGCAAGCCGGTGGAATCACAAACGCTGCGCCGGATAATCGCCGAACTCTTGTCGAACGCGGCGGCCCGCGCGCAAGCGGCTCGCTAGTTCCTGCTTCTCATCGAGCAAGCGCCATCAGCGCCACACCGGAATCGCCCAGGTCAGACCCGCGCGGCCTTCGAATAAGAGCGCTCCGTCGAGCGTGGCGAGCCGGGAGCCGCCGTCGAGTGTGACCCGCTCGGAGAGCGGCGCGATGAAACCGACGAGCGTCGAGAATTCGGTGTGCGCGTCGAACTCGCGATCGAAAAAGAATTCCGCGACGGGCCGCGCAGGCCAAGCCTTGGGACCTTCCGCGATCAAGCTCAAAAAAACGTCCGGGTTTCCTGCTGGAGTGCGCCCGCCCTCCACGTTGAGGTGCAGCGACAACGCCGGGATCTGCTGCGAAAAGATCAGACCGTCGCTGAAACCGACGCTGTGCTCGTCTTGGATCGTCGGCAAGAGCACGCCGAACTCCGAGGCGATGCTGATGCCCGAGTTGCCCTGCAAGCTGCCCTCGCGAAAGACGTGTTTCACGAACACGCCCGTGTCGACCAAGCTCACGCGGGAAGACGCGCCCGCCATTTGCCCGGGCACGAGCTCACGTCCCTGGAGCACGAGCTCCCAGCGATTCCAGAAGCCGAGGTTCAGCACCTCGGTCGGCGCATAGTAGCTGCGATGACCCGAGTGCAGATAGCCGGCCGGGCCGAGTTCGAGCTCGAGCACGCCGCGCTCGGCGACGCTGGCGTCCGTGGCGTCGAACGGGCGATACGCGTGCGCCGGCCGCTGCACGCCGAAGATCGCGCAGCCGAGCGCGATAGCGAGCGCTGGCGAGCGCGCTCCGAAACTCTCGAGCATTTGCGTCGCGTAGCGCAAATCAAGACGCGAGCAGACGCAAATCGACGCTCGATCTCGAGATCGTCGGGTTGGGGTGAAATTCCCCATCCACTGGCGCCAAGTGCTGCCCTAGCCTACGGCAGTCGAGCAAAGGAGCATGAGCATGCAGGCCAGCACACAATCCGCGCGAAAACTCGGAGCAACGGGGCCCAGCGTATTTCCGCTCGCGCTCGGCTGCATGGGCATGTCCGGCATGTACGGGCCGAGCGACGACGCCGAGAGCGTCGCGACCATTCACGCAGCGCTCGAGCGCGGCATCAACTTGTTCGACACCGGTGACTTCTACGGCATGGGCCACAACGAGCTCCTGCTCGGTCAGGCGCTGCGCGGCCGGCGTGACAAAGCCTTGCTCTCGGTGAAATTCGGCGCGCTGCGCGCACCCGGTGGCGGCTGGGGCGGCATCGACACGCGGCCCGCCGCCGTGAAGAATTTTCTCAGCTACAGCCTGACGCGCCTCGGCGTCGACTACATCGACATCTATCGTCCCGCGCGGCTCGACCCCGCGGTGCCAATCGAAGAGACGATCGGTGCCATCACTGACCTGATCAAGGCCGGCTACGTGCGCGCGATCGGCCTCTCGGAGGTGGGCGTCGACACCATCAAGCGCGCTCACGCCGTGCACCCGATCGTCGATTTGCAGATCGAGTACGCCCTCGTCAGCCGCAACCCCGAGCAAAAGATATTCCCGTTGCTCACCGAGCTCGGCATCGCCGTAACCGCGTACGGCGTCCTCTCACGCGGCTTGCTCGCCGGCTCGAAGCCCACTCAAAAAGGCGATTCTCGCGCCTTTTTGCCGCGCTTTGCGGGCGCCAACGGCGAAGCGAACCAGCGCTTGGTCGACGCGCTGCAAACCCTCGCCCGCGAGCGCGGCAAAAGTCCCGCCGAGCTCGCGATCGCCTGGGTGCTCGCGCGCGGCTCGAACATCGTGCCCGTGATCGGCGCGCGGACCCGCGTGCAGCTCGAGCAGGCGCTCGGCGCGCTCACCTTCACTCTCTCGCCGAGCGATCTGGAGCGCATCGAGCGCGCCGTGCCGGCGGACGCCGTCGCGGGTACACGCTATCAGGAGCAACAGATGGCGCATTTGGATAGCGAGAAGTAAGCTGCTCGCGGGCTATCCGGAGCCATTGACCATCAGTGCATCGGCGGTCCGACCACCCAGTAAAAAACCCCGGTCATCAGCGTGTTGTACACGACGCTGCCGAGCAAGCTCATCACAACGGCGCGGCTCGCCATTTGCGGGACCTCCGTGGGTGAGCTTTTGACTTGCAGACCGTAGTGGCAACACAGCCAGCCGACGATGGTGCCCAGGCCGACGCCTTTGAGCAGAAAAAGCGCCAGATCGAAGGGCATCACGCCGCGCGAGACGCCGGTGTACAAGCTGCCCCAGGTGGCGTCGGCCGTGAGCTGAGCGACCACGAACGCGCCGAGCACGGCCACCACGCTGAAATAGATCATCAGCACGAGCACGCTCACGATCGCCGC
>DASYCR010000766.1:0-6199 GCA_036500095.1 Polyangiaceae bacterium | reverse complement strand
CTGTGGGGCGCCGAGCTTCCAGAGCGAGTGCCGGCGCTTGCGAGCACCCCGAGCTATCATCAGGAGCTCTATTTGCTTCCAGAAATGCAGGACGAGATTCACGCGTGGTTGCGCGGTGACCACGCGCGACACGGCGATGTGCTCGAGCCGAACCAGATTCATCGTGATACCCCCACTTTCGTCGACCTGACTCCGCGCCACCTGGCCGGGCAACTGTCCGTGGCAAAAGCGATCGCGGAGGACGAGTTGACGTTGACATTCGGGCAGGGGCACCCGCGTCTCAAGCCGGCGTTCGCGAACACTTTCCCGGCCCACCCCATCGCTTAACCACAGGAATCGATAGCAATTCCGGGAGGCTGGAGGCGAGCTTTAAATAAGGCGGCTGACGGTGTAAAGAAACGGCTGCCATGGACTCCGAGTTGGTCTCCATCCCGGGGGTGGAGATCGGTGATGAGCTTGGGCGCGGTGCGCACGGCGTCGTCTATCGCGGCCAACGCCAAGGTCGTTCCTACGCGATAAAGGTTCCGCTCAGGCTGGAGGGGGGCCTCGACGGGCACTTCCTTCGCGAAGCCGTCGGCCTGGCTCGGTTGCGGCACCCTGCTCTGCCGGCCGTGCTCGAGGTTGGACGCAGCAACGGCGTTCCCTACCTGATCATGGAGCTCGTCTCCGGAGAGACCCTCGCGCAGCGCTTGAAGCGGGGACCGTTGAGCGAGCTCCAGATCTTCGAGCTCGGGCACCAGCTCGCGGGCGCGCTGGTGCGCATTCACGATGGCGGGTTGTTGCACAGAGATATCAGGCCCGAGAACATCTTGTTCGATGCTCAGACCACCGCAGTGCGGCTAGTCGATTTTGGTTTGGTCGAGATGGCTGCGACTGACACGGGTCTCTCGCCCACACGCGCAGGCAACCGCAAGAGAGGGCTGGAGGCGACCAGCGAACAGCAAGACCTGCGAGCGTTGGGAGCGGTTTTGTTCGAATGCGCGCTGGGCATCGCGCTTGGCTCGGTCACGGACCCCGAATCTTTACTCAGAGCAGATGCCGACCAAGTTGGCGCTGCGCGTACGCCCGTCTCTCCTGCGCTTCGAGCCATATTGAAGCGTCTGATAGGGCTTGACCGCGCGGAGGCCTACCCAGACGCGTTGAGTCTGCTGGAGGATCTGGATTGCGCCTTGAACGACTCGACTGGTCTCGAGCGCGCACGGCGCAACCAGCGGCTCGGCGGCTCGGTACGCGGCCGCTCGATCCCGCTGATCGGGCGCGAGCGCGAGATGGATCGGCTGCGGTCCGCTTGGCGCGCCAGTGCTGCGGGCCACGGGCAGCTCGTTGTTTTGAAGGGGGGAGCAGGAAGCGGCAAGACGCGGCTCGCGCAGGCGTTGGTCGACGAAGTGACTGCAGAGAATCGACCCGTGCTTGCTGTGAGCTGCGGCTCGACCGAGCCGCAACCATTTGCCGTGATTCGTGCGCTGATCGACGCTCACTTGGATGAGATGATGAAGCCTCCGGCGCTCGAAGGTGCAGCGCTCGGCGACTTCGGAAAGTTGGTTGGCGAGCTTGCTCCTTTGTTGAAGGTGCTGTCGCCACGGTTCGCGCGCATATTTCGAGATGTGCCGACGCTCGCCCGCGCGGACGGCGCGGAGCACATGATGGTCGAGGGACTCGTCGAGCTGATAGGCAAGATTCTGAGGGCGCGAGGACCTGGGATGCTGGCGTTCGACGATGTGCAATGGCTGGATTCCGGCAGTCGTCGAGTGCTCACTCGTCTTGCAGAGCGCGTGTCGAGCCTCAGCACGCTATTGGTTTTGGTGTCGCGACATGACGCGGGCTCCACCGCGGCCGGTACGAATGTGCTTCGTCGGTTGCGCTCGGAGCAGGTGACCGAGCTCGTCCTTGGCCCGCTCGAGGAAACGCGTATCTGGGACTTGATTCGCGTGTATCTTGGCGATCAGGAGCCGCCGCGTGAGCTCGTGCGGCACGTGGCGGGCCTCTGTGATGGAACACCGCTCGGTGTCACCGAGACATTGCGAGCGATGCTCGCGATGGGAGCCCTCGTCCCGTACTGGGGCCAATGGAAATTCGATCGACCTGCAGCGAGCCGAATGGATCTGCCGAGCGGGGTTCGGGGGCTGTTGTCGCGCCGCATGGGAGAACTCGAACCCGCGACGATAGACGTGTTGACGACTGCCGCGATCATCGGCTTCAGCTTCGAAGACCAACTGCTGGTCAGTGCTTGTGGATCCGACTCCGATCGCGTGGCAGCCGCGCTGTCCGAGGCGCGCGCCGCGCTCTTGCTCGAGGAGGCTCCGGAGGCGCGTCATCGCTTCGTGCACGATTCGGTACGCGAGGTTTTGCTCGCGCACCTGTCGCCCGAATCGGCGCGGGATTTGCACCAGCGCGTGGCGACGTCATTGGACGCGTTGAACGACGGCGCGCAGCTCAAAACGAGCCTTGGAGCTGATCTCGGGTCGGAGCTGTGGCGCAACCCTTACCAGGATTCCGGAGGGGACCAGCGTCCCCCGGAAATGGCTCTAGGATTCGACGCGATGGGCACGGCGCAAGTCGCGCTCATATACCGTCTCGCCACTCACTACGCGTCCGGGCGAATCGAACAGCAAGCGGAGCGATGTTTCGAAATCTGCACGATGGCCGGAAAGCTTGCGTTTCGCAGCTTCGACAATGAGCTCTGCCTGCGCCTGTTCGAGTCCGCTCGCGAGGCGAGCCGCCATGCGGGGCGAGAGTTCGGGCTGGATTTGGAGCTCTTGGTCGGCGAGGTGCAAGCGAGGCTGGGGGCATTCGACAGCGGTCTCGCGCGGTTTCGCCATGTCGTGGAGAACGCACCTGACGCGACGATTCGGGCGCTCGCTCTTTCGCGCATTGCGTGGATCGAGATGCAGATCGACACGGATCGCTCGCAAGTCGCGCTCGACGCGGGCTTCGTCGTCTTAGGGGTAAGCCCCCCGAGCGATTCCAGTTGGGGCTTATTGCCGACGCTGGCCAAATGGGGGCGCCGTACTCTCCTTCCGCGTCGACGCATCGGGAGCGCTGAGGAAAGACGCCGGCTCGAGGTGTTGTGCGCGCTTTACTACCAGACGGCGCGCCTCGCCAGTCACTCCTCGCGCCCCGTTCGGTTTCTGAATGCGACTCTGCGCTGCCTGGGACCGGCCGAGAGACTCGGCCCATCGAGTGCTCTGAGCACCTGTTACCTCTTATATAGCCTCGTACTCGGACTGTTTGGCATTCGAAAATCCAGCGCGCGCTATCTCAAATCCGCCGAGTCGATTGCCTTGGCGACTCGAGATCCGATTGTTTATGCGCACGGGCTCCAAGTTGGTGCAGCGATCCTGGCTTGGACCGGCGATACGCAAAGGTCTCTCGAAGCTGGAGCTCGCTCGCTGGATGAATATGGCCATTGGCGCGAACTCACCGAGTTTTGCATCTCCGCCTACACCCAGCAGCAAATCGAGATTGTCCGCGGCAGGATCAACGAGGGCTGGAAATGGCTCGACAAGGCGATCACGAAGCTGGCCAATCACGAGGGAGCTCCGGTCGCGCTCGACTTCATCGACCTCAGCGCGCGAGCGACACTCTGTGCCTTGGGCCGCGAACCCGACATAAACATTCTCCTAGCGCGACTCGCAGACGTCCCGGTACCGATCTCGGGGGGTGGAGTGTTGAAGATCCCGAACTACGGCTCAAAGGTCCGCATGTTCACCGAGTGCGGCAAGCTCGGCGGGGAATTCGAAGCCATCGTCGCCGAGGTGCAGGCGCAAAAATACGATCCGCGGCGCGTTCATCTCGCCGTCACGGAGTACTATGTTCACGTCGCGCACGCGCGCGTGCACGCTTGTCTACATGCCGAGGCCGGCCAGCTCCCGGAGCGCCTGGCTCAATTGAAGGCTGCCTATCACGACCTGAAGCTCGCCTCGCGCATTCCGCTCTTGCGGGCTCATACGCTCGCGATTGAGGCGTATGTTGCTTGGTTTTCGGGTAACGCCACGCGAGCTCAACGCTTGTTTGCTGAGGCCGAGCGTTTGGGACGCAAAGAGGCGGCTCCCTGGGTACTCTACGCGGTACATCGCGGGCAAGCGCACATGCTGCTCGCGGCGGGAAATACCGAGGCCGCGCGCGACGAGGCTCGGATTGCGGAAGCGCTCGCTCGGGAGCACGGCGCGGCCTATCGCTTGCGCTGGGTTCGCGAGGAGTTTCAGCTGCGCGGGCGCTCGGCGCAGGGAGCGAGCACGAGTCCGGGCTCGCCGGCCGCGGCGCATACACCCTCGCCCTCGGTTTCGAGCGCGGAAGGCGAAAACACGCGCCCGCGTCGTTACCTGAAGGCGCTCGTACGTCTCGGACAGAACAACGTCAAGGAGCTCGACCTCGAGCAACTCGGGCGCGCCGTGATCGCGGAGCTGATCGGCATGTTCCGCGCCGAACGCGGTTTCCTGTTTCTCACCGCCGACAGAGTGCGCGAGCACGACGAGAGCACGCGCAAAGAAGCCGGCTCCGCGTCGCCCGAGGAAACATCGCCGCCGAGCAGCGACGGCGCGCGCGACGAGCTGGCGCTGCTCGCGGCGCGCAACGCAAACGGCGATGATCTCGTGCCGGACGCGAACTGGGATCTGAAGTTGATCGAGGAGCTGTTCCTGTTCGCGGGGGCCGATTCGGAGCGCGACAGCACGCCCGTCGCGCCGGGCAGCGTCACGTTTTTCGGGGATCGCGCGGTGATCGCGACGCCGCTGTTCGTCGGTGGCAAGGCGATTGGCGTCGCCTATTTGGATCGGCCGCTCAACGTCGGGGTATTCGACGAGAGCGACGCGCGCGCGCTCGGCACGATCGCGCAGCAGGTGCCGCTGGTGATCGAGCTGGCCAAATCTTTGCGGGTGCGCGAGCTGGCCAAGGAGACCGAGCAGAGCGCAGAACGCCTCGACGCGATCGCGCGTCTGGCCGGCGGTATCGCGCACGATTTCAACAACAAGTTGTCGGTGATCTTCGCCGCCTCCGAGCATCTCGGGGAAGAGCACGCTCGCGCCAGCGTGGCGGCCGACGTCAGCACGATTCAGAGCGCGGCCGAGCGCGCTCGCGATTTGACTCGCCAGCTGTTGGCGTTCTCGCGTGGGCAGTATCTCAGGCCCGAGCTGATTGATCTGAACGAGCTGGTTCGCCACTTGGAACCGATCTTCCGGCGCTTGCTCGGGCACTCCGAGCTCGAGCTCGAGCTCGATTCGACGTTGTGCCGCGTCAAGGCCGACCCGGCGCAAATCGATCAAGTGCTCACCAATCTGGTCGTCAACGCCGCGGACGCGATGCCCCGCGCCGGCCGCCTGCGGATCGCGACGTCGAACGTGGCCGCGCACGGTCAGCCGCCGCGGCGCCACGCGCAGATCGTCATTTCCGACACCGGTGAGGGCATGAGCGAGACCACGATCTCCCGTGTATTCGAGCCATTTTTCACGACCAAGGGCCCTTCCGGCAACGGTCTCGGCCTGGCCACGGCTCACGGCATCGTCAAACAGAGCGGCGGGCAGATCGAGCTCGAGAGCCAACTCGGCGTCGGCACCACATTTCGCATTTCACTGCCCGAGGCGCGCGGGGAACTGTCGACGCCGCCTCCGCCGTTGGATACGCCGACTCAGCGCAACGGCGCCGCGGCGACGATTCTGCTGGTCGACGATGAACCGATGGTGCGCGAAGCAATCCGACGCATCCTCGCGTCGCGCGGCTACCGCGTGGTCAGTGTGCCCAGCGGCGACGAAGCGCTGCGCTTCGCGGCGGATCGCAGCGAAGCGATCGATCTGCTGATCACCGACGTGATCATGCCCAAGATGAACGGCCTCGAACTAGCGCGCGAACTCGATAAGGTCCGCCCGGACGTGAAGGTCTTGTTCGTTTCCGGTCACACGCGCGGCGTCTTCGCCGAGCGCGGCGTGCTCAAGGAGAGCGTCGAGTTTTTGCCCAAGCCCATTTCGATGGATTCGCTCACGCAGCGCGTCGACGCGCTCCTTCGTCACTGATTGATCGCGCTACTCCGCAGAGCCCCGGAGTGGTCCGACCGCAGTCAGCGCGACGAGTTGGTCGTTTTCGAAGCGCAGCACGCGAGGGAGCAGCCCGGCTCGCTCATAGCGCCAAACCTGCACGACCCGTTCGCTGCCGTTGAAGGCGAATACGACTTCATGGGTTTCCGTGGGAGCGCCGCACATGTGGGCAA
>DASYCR010000765.1:0-1587 GCA_036500095.1 Polyangiaceae bacterium | reverse complement strand
GCACGCGGGCGGTCGTCCGCTGGGAACGGCGCTGACACGAGGATGGCAAGCCCCACGGATCGCGAGTTGGTCGACCGGGCCAAATCCGGCGACTCGATGGCTTTCGGCTCGCTGGTGCGCCGGTACCAGCGGCGCATCTTCCGGCTCGCCTTCCATCTCGTCCGCACGGGCGCGGAGGCCGAGGACGTGACCCAGGAGACGTTCGTCCGGGCCTACCAGGCGCTCGACCGCTTCGACGGGCGGAGCGAAGCGTTCACCTGGATCTACCGCATCGCGGTGAACCTCTCGCTGAACACGATCCGCGCGCGCAAATCGGATCGCAAAGGCGTTTCCGCGGACGACCCGCGGCTCGAAGGCGCGCTCGTCGAAACGCGCGCGGGCAGCGCCAGCCCACAAGGCGCGAGCGAGAGCCGCGAGCTCGGCCGCGCCTTGTGCGAAGGGATGGACTCGCTCAGCGACACTCTGCGCACCACCTTGATCTTGGTCGGTGTCGACGGCTTGAGCCACGCCCAAGCGGGTGAAGTGCTGGGCTGTCCCGAAGGTACCGTCGCCTGGCGCGTGCACGAAGCGCGCAAGAAGCTCAAAGCGTATCTCCTCGAGCGCGGCTTCGCGCCCGCGGGCGAAGAGGGCGCCGCGTGACCGAACGTCGTTCATCCGCGGATCTGGGATCCCCGGCAGAGCTTGTGCTGAGCTCATTTCCATTCCCCGAGCGGGATTGGGAGCGCGATGCGCTCGCCATCGAAGCGCGGTTGTCCGCGAGCGTGCGTGGCTCCACGAACGCGACGCTCTTGGCCGCGCCGTTGCCGAGCGAGGCCGGCGAGCCTATCAGCGCGTCCGCGACGACCACGCCGCTCGCGAGCTCGGGCGTGCGCACGCAGAGCCTCGCCGAAATGGCGCGGCGTAGCGTCGAGCAAAAGCAGGCCGCGGAGCACAGAATCGCGCGTGAAGCCCTGGCGCTCGCCGCGCAGAGTCGGCCTAGTAGCGAGCAGGCCGCGGTCTTGCGTGAAGCGGTCAGCGCGGTGCGCGCCGTCCAAGCTCCGCCCTCCCCGTCGGGCGCGAATTCGGCTCCAATCGCTGGGGCCGCGGTCGGCACACGCGCACCGCGCGCAACAGCGCAAACGCCGTGGCCCAAGGTCGGGCTCGTCGCGGGCGCAGTCGCATTGGCGGCCATCGTGTTGCTCTGGTTGAGGCAACCCGCGCCGACGCCGCTCGTCAGCAGTGTTGCGCAGCCCGCAGCTGAGCAACCCAAACCAGAAAGCCCCAGCGCGCTCGCGTCAGCTCCGGCTCTCGCCGTCGATCGCGCGGGGGCCGCGCCAGCTGCAGCAGTCGCGATTGATCCGAGCACGCTCTCGCCAGAGTCCGCGGCACAACCCGCGCGCGGTAAGCTGGCCGCGGCCTCGGCGCCCGCGGCCAGCGCTTCTGCTGCCGGACCGAGCCCGGAACAAATGGTCTTGGATGAGGATCAACCCGCGGCTACTGCGCACGCCGAGAAAATCGCCGAGACGCCACCGGAGAAAGCGCTACCCCCCGATCCCGCGCTGCGCCCCGCCGACAGCACGGGCGGAGCAATTCCGGTGAAGCCCTCCA
>DASYCR010000764.1:0-18153 GCA_036500095.1 Polyangiaceae bacterium | reverse complement strand
CGCTCTTTGTGCGTGACGCCGAAGCGCTGCTCTTCGTCGACTACGAGCAGGCCGAGTTGTTTGAAGTGAACGTCTTTCGACAGTACGCGATGAGTCCCGATCACGACGTCGACGCTACCTTCTTTCAAACCCTTGAGCGTGTCGAGCTGTTCGCCCTTCGATTGAAAGCGGCTGAGCGCTCGCACGGTCAGCGGATAGCCAGCAAATCGCGCGGAAAACGTGGAGAAGTGCTGCTGAGCCAGCACGGTCGTCGGGCACAAAAGTGCGACCTGACGCCCCGAGATCGCGTTGAGGAACGCGCCGCGCAGCGCCACTTCGGTCTTACCGAACCCCACGTCACCGCACACCAGCCGATCCATGACTCGCTCACTTTGAATGTCGCGCAGGACGTCCGCGATGGCCGTTGCCTGGTCACGCGTTTCCTCGAAGGGGAAGCTCGCTTCGAACGCCGCGTAGTCATCGTCGAGCGTCGGTGAAAAATCCTTCTTGAGGGCTGCGCGTTCCGCATAGAGGCGCAAGAGCTCGTCCGCCATCTGACGAACTCGCCGTTCGACGCGCGCCTTCGTTTTCGAGAAGGTCAGGCCGCCCAGACGATCGAGCTTGGGCGTGGCGTCGCCGCCCGAGTACTTCTCGACCTGGTTGAGGCGGTAGATCGGTAAGAAGAGTTTGTCCCGGTCGGCGTATTCGACGACCAGTAAGTCGACATAAAGTGCGCCGATCAACCGGCGTTCCAGGCCCAAATAGCGGCCGATGCCGTGATCGGCGTGTACGACGAAATCGCCGACCGCGAGCGCGCGCAGGTCTTCGAGCGCGGCGCGCGTGGGACGCGGTTTGGCCTTTTGACGATGCGAGCGCGCGCCGAAGATCTCTTCCTCAGTGATGAGCGCGAAGCCCTCGGCGAGCGAGAGAGCACCTCGCGCAAGCGGTGAAACCACCAGCCTGACGTCGGTCTCGCTGGCCGCGGTATCGGTCGCCGCGACCCGCAAGCCGCGATGTGAAAGAAGCGCGGCCAAGCGCTCGGCTTGTGTCGAGCTACGGGCCGTGATCAGCGTGCGAATGCCGGCGTCCTGATACGACCCCAGCAGGCTCAGCAGGGGATCGAGGGCCGCCTGCCTGCCGCGCGCGTTGGGGATACTCTTCATCGCGCGCGCCAGATCCGCTTGGTCGCTGATGGCGAGGCTCGGAGCCTCCGGGTCACTCCTTTCGAGCGCCTCGAGCAGGTGGTCACTCGGGGCGCCCGTAACGGCCGAGCGATGTAGGCCGGCTAGCGAGCGACCGCGCAGAGCGTCCTCGAGCTCCGCTTCCTGCAGGTACAACTGCTCGACCGGAAAGTGGGGAAAGCGAGTGCGCGTTGCGGCACCCGCCTGCGCGCGCGCGAGCTCTTCGCGGAGCGCGCGCAGCACGCTCGGCGGATCCTCGACCACGAAGATCGCGTCCTTTGGTAGGTAGTCGAGCACGCTGCCGAGCTCGTGAAACGCGGGCAGGAAGCCGTCGCTGCCGAAGAACGCGTGCCCGGTCGCGAGATCCTCGATCAGGTTTCGGGCCTTGCTGGACGGAAAGTCGACCGCGTCGCACAGCGCGCGCAGTTGCTCTCTCGCGCGCTGTTTAGTGTGCTCGTTCAGGATGGCTTCTCGTGCCGGCGCGACGGTGACCGACGCAACCTCCTCGGTCGTGCGTTGGTTGTCGGGATCGAATAGACGCAGCGTCGCGATCAGGTCGCCGTAGAGCTCGGCGCGAACGGGTGTCGTCAGGTTCGAGGGCCACAGATCGAGGATGCCTCCGCGCAGCGCGTAGCTGCCCGGGTCCTCGACGACCGGCGCGCGCTGATAGCCGGCCGCGCTCAGCTGGCGGGCGACACGCGTAAGATCGAGCTCGGTTTCCTTCTCGAGCAACACGGCCGCTTGCCGCAGCACGTTGGGCCGCGGCACTTTGCGCAGTAGCGCCGCAGGAGTGAGCACCAGATGCCGCCACGGTGCGGCTCTGGCCAAATGGAAAAGGGTCGCGGCGCGTAGCATGGCGGCGCGGCGATCGGCGTGAACTTCGGCGTAGGGCGTCGCGTCTGGGGCGTGCAGCGCGAGGGGTCGGGCTGCGTCGTCGCGCTCAGCTGCCGCGCTCAGCAGCAAGCCGCGAGAAAAAGCGAGGAGATCGTCGTGCGCTCGCTGCGACGTTTCCGTGTCCGCGCAGAGGTAAACGACGGGAGCCACCTCAGTGGCCAGCGCATGAGCGAGGAGCGCAGGGCCGCTGCCGGCGCAGCCGACCAGCGACGCGAGACGCGGCGGTGACGCGAGCCACAGCGCGGCCTCGCGCGCGGTCATCACACGACGATCGCTGGGTAGCGCCGGCAGTACATTCGCTATCGCTGGTGTCTCGTCGGACAATCGCTACTCGGAGCTGCCACCTTGGAGCGTGTAGATCAAATAGTTGCGAGCCAAGAGCGCGTAGGGTCCATCCGCGTGGGCGGCCAAGTGACGGCGAAGGGCGCTGGCTGCGCTCGTCAGGTCACCCGCGCGATAGAAAAGCACTCCGCGCGCCAGATCGACCGGATAGCTCGGATCCTTACGCGCGAGCGCGGTCGCGTAGCCGATGCGCAGCGCGTCGGGCGAAGCGAAGGCCAGCGCGGTGTCGGGGTGGGTCAGCAGGAATCGATAGTAGACGCGCCATTCGTCCAATGTCGGAGAGAGTGGCACGAGCTCGCGCGCCCCCACGAGCTCCGCCCAGCGCAGAGCGAACAGGACGCGCCGTTCGCTTTCGTCGAGCACGCAGTGTCCGTTCGCATCGAGCCAACCCACACGCCGCGCGTGACTCAGGAAGTCGCCTGCGAGCTCGCTCAAGTCTGCGCTCTCGCCCGCGCCTCGTTCGAAAGCATGCAAGGCATCCAAAAAATAGCGGGTCTGAATCGCGCGCAATCGAAGCAGCGGCTCCGCGCCCTCCGTTTGCAACACGTCATGCGCTCTCGCGCGGACGTCGTTCAAATAGTGGCTGGTGTCGTCGCCGTGGGCGAGAGCGCGTCCCAGCATTCGGATCCCCTCGCCCACCGCGCGCACGTCGAACGACAAGCCCGCGCTCTCGGCGCGAGCCGCAGCCTCCTGATCTTGATGTTCGCGCAGGCGAATCTGAGTACGGTCCACGACGGGGAGCGGTAATTCGCTCGGTTCGCTCGCGCGTGGAATCGCCAGCGCGCTCCCCGCGAGCGCGATTCCCACACTGAGAAGCCCCAGCTCATAGCCCACGAAATGTCGTGCAAAACCGGTCCGCCCGCCGGCTTGGCCGGTGGTAGCGGGGAGCGTCTTGACTTCCCCCGGCTCTGGTCTCAAAGGTGCGCTTTGGGCCTGATCATCCGGTTCATGCATCGGTTCGGCCCGCGAGGTTAGCCGTGGAAGACAAGCGAGTTCACCCCCGAGTCATCGTCGACTTGACGGTGTCATGCGAGCCCCAAGCTGGGCCCGCGTTTACAGGCCTGGCCAGGGACATCAGCGTTGGCGGCATGTTCATCGAGACGAGCGCGCCCATGGTTTTCGGTAGCGAGCTTAGCATTGTAGTGCGGCTGCCTGGAGCCAAAGCCGATTTCCGGCTGCCCGCGATCGTCCGCTGGGTCAAGTCGGGCGGCTTCGGCGTTCAGTTCGGTCTGCTCGGCGCGCGAGAGACCCACGCCATTACCGAGCTCTTGCACTGAGCCGCGCGGCTAGAGATGAGCGACATTCCGAGTTCGCCAGCGGCTTTCTTCACGAAATATTTGCCGGATCGGCTGGCGGCGGTCGAGCTACCGCAAGCGTCTTCCGTCGGCAGCGTGGTGTTCTCGGTGCCGGGCAGTGGCTCCTTTAGCTTCCGACTCGTGACCGGCAAACTCGAGGTCGAGTCCGCGGCGCACTCCGATGCGATCGTCACCGTGACGATTCCCGCCGAGAGCTTCGAGACGTTGGTCGTCCGTGGCGTTGCGTTGCTGGAAGCGCACCACGTCGATCCGCAGCGGCAACTCCTGGCTTTTCGCGCGCTGTCGCTCGACGGCGAGCGGGCGAACTTGATCCGGGGCGTGCGGGGTACGGTCGCGTTCGCGGTAGTGGACGGAGACGTCACTCATCGCGCTTACGTGACGCCGGGCGCTGCCAGCGTGAACGTGTCACAGCCCGAATGCGAAGTCGCCTGCGACGCGAGCGTCTTTTGGGATCTGCAGAGCGGCAAGCAAAACGCGTTCGAGCTCTTGATGGCGGGCAAGCTCCGCATCTCGGGCGACGCGCAGATCCCGATGGCGATGAGCAGCTTGTTCGCCTAGAGGCGATAGGCCGCGGCTCCGGGCGCGAGCCGAGCGGCCCGCGGTGATTCGGCGCTTGTCAGATCAAGGGCCACCCGCCACGGGCGGCAACGCGGCCCACGACAAGGACTCCCCGGTTTGGGTCGAAAGTTGTTGTACGCGAAAGCTCTTCAGGGACATGAGCCAGATGCCCGGGCTTTTGTTGCGCGTGGAGAAAAACGCTAAGAGCCTGCCGTCCGGGCTACACGCGGGATAGCTGTTCGAGCCTTGACCTTGCGTGAGCCGGGCCATGCTTTGCCCGTTTTCACCCGCGATCACCAGATCCTGTTGGTCGTTGCCCACGGCGACCGAGTAGATGAGCCGGATACCGTCTTCCGTGTCGCAAAACGTCGGCGAGGCCGCGCTGAAGCCAGAGGGAGAAATGGGTTTGCCGTCGAGCCAGATCCGTTGTGAGCCTTGATTGGGATCACCACCGACCCACGCCAGCTTGCCCGAGGGGCTAAAAACAGGCCGCGTTGCCAGCTCACTGCTCGACACTTTTTTCATCGCGCTGCCGTCGGCATTCCCCACGTAGATCGTACTCTTCCCGCGTTCGCTGACGGCGAGCGCGAGCTTCGAGCGATCCTTGTTGAGCGCCGCGCTGTAGATCGAAGTCTTGAACGGCACGGGGACCGGCGTGGCCGCGCCGGCGTGCACGTCCAGATCCATCAATACGAACGGGAGGTAGTTCTTGCTCTGCAAGTACAAGAGGTGCCCGGGCTTGCCGAACGCGGGTGCGATCGCGGTGTCGGCCGGATCGGTGAGGGCGCGCAGGTTGTTGCCATCCGAATCCATCAAAAACGCGCGGCGATTGCGGGCCCATTTGCCGGAAAACGTGAGCTGGCTCGCGAAGCTTCCGGGCCGTCCGGTGAGCGCGCCCAGTAACGCGTCGGTGATGCGATGAGCCGTGACGCGAGCGTCGACCTTGTCGACCACGATCGTCTTCTCGTAGACGGGATCTTTGCTGACGTTCAAGAAGTACGCGAGCCCGAGCACCTGGATCTGCGTCGCGTCCTTCTTTTGCGCCGCCACCTTGACGATTGCTTCGGCGCCGAGCTTGCGCCAAGCCTCGACGTCGATCGGGTCCGTGAAACCGTACATGCCGCTGGGAGCTTTCGAGTCGGAGATCACGTCGAATAGCCCAGTGAGCTCGAAGTCGCGGCGGACGACACCGCGCACGATCACGTCCTCGAGATCCGGCGACAGCGAGGGCAAAATGGCGATTCTGGGCAGTCGCTCTTGCGTCACGCCCGTCACCACGAACGGCCCGAGCACGTCTTGGTTGGGCGCCGCTGTCGCTGCGGGAGGCGTCGCAGGCGGCGCGGTCTGGGCCGAAGCTCCCGCGAGCCACAGGCCCCCGACGAGCATGACGACGAACGAGAGCGATGACGCTATTCGCATTTGACTCCACTGCCAGACAAGGTCGGTCGTAGCAAGGTCCCGGGAGTGAGCTCAGGATAGAGCGGCGGCGGCGGCGGTAGTTCCTGGCCGACCATCGCGTCGAGCATCGATTTAACCTTGGCATCGAAGACGTCGTTCCCGCTCGGAGTCGCCAAGATGTAACCGCTGATCACGCGGTCGCCGCCCACGGTGACCTGTGCGGAGGCGTTCAGCTTGTGCAAGACATCACAGGGGATTTGTCCAACCGGTGGATGAAATCGTACCTGAAACCAGCTGTAGATTTTCGCGCTGTAGAGGCTTTGAGCGCGCGCCTTCAATGGGTCGGTTTCGGTGCCGTTCTTCACGCCGTCGGTCGCGCCTTCAGTCGGCAGGTTGGGTTCCGTCTTGGCTCCCGCTTCCGGCAGCGGTTGATCGACGACCTTGGCGATCTCGGCGTCGGGTGGGGGCGCGGCAGCGTCGCGCGTGGCGACGGGCGCGCTCGGGATCGCCTCCAGAGTCTTCTCGGCCTTGGCCGAGGGCGCGCTCTTCTCCTCCATGCGCTGGATGGGAGCTTGCTTGGTCCACATGTCCGGCAGCTTGGCTTTCACCTTCTTGCTGCCGAGCTTGAGCAGCGGCAGGTCGTCGAGCACCGGCTTGACCGCGATCGGTATTTCCTCGGGTGCTTGCGTTTCTTGCGGCGTGATGTGCGTGCGATTTTCGCCCGCCTCGACCAGCAGCGCAAACAGGCCGGTCTCGATGCCGGCGGCAAACATCGCCGCTGTGAACCATTCGCGCGGTAGAAATGCACTCGCGACCATCTAAGGAGTCTTGGCAGTGGGTTTGCTGCTCGCCGCGGCGGCCGGCTCTTCCTCGATCTGCGGTTCGACCAGCAGGTTCAAGGATTCGACGCCGCTGTTGCGCGCGGCAGCGACCACGGTCGCCACGATGCCGTAGCGCGCGTCCTTGTCCGCGCGAATGTAGAGCTCTCGCTCTTTTTGAACGCGCGGGTTGTCCTTGAGCGCCTGATCGATATGCGAGGTGACGTCGTCTTCTCCGAATAAGACGCGTTCGTCCTTGGTTACGGTGACGAGCAAGCGCGCGTCCTTGACCGGCGTCTGCGCCGCGTGGACCTCGGGCAGATTGATGCGCAGACCCGTCGTGAGCAGCGGAGCCGTGACCATGAACACGATCACGAGCACGAGCATCACGTCGACCAGCGGCGTGACGTTGATGTCGCGGAATCCGCCGCGGCGCCTGCCCGACGCGCCCATTGCCATCTTCAGCCTCTACGAGTGTTTGGGAACGCGGCACGCGCGCCATCGCCGGCGTCCGCCACTAGAGTCTCCACCCACGCTTCCGAAGATGCCGTCAGCTCGTCGAGTAGATCCGTGATGCGTTTGTCGACGTAGTTGAAGCCGATCGTCGCGGGAATCGCGGCGACGAGTCCGAAGGCGGTTGCGATCAGCGCTTCACCGATGGCGGGCGCCACCACTGGCAGAGACGCGCTCTTCTCCACGCCGATCCGCAGGAATGCGTCCATGATGCCCCACACGGTCCCGAACAGGCCGACGAACGGCGCTGCGGAAGCAATGCTCGAGAGGGTCGGCATGAGCGCCATGGCGCGTTGCTGTTCGCTCGCGATCGCGCGCTTGGCGACCGCCATCAAGAGCTCGGAGCTGAGGCGCCTCTGGTTCTGACGCTTGGCCAGCTCCAGCACGACTCGCGCGCCCGGCGCGCTCCTGTGTTGCTGCGCCAGTTGAATCAAGTCGTCCGAGCGCTCGATAGTCGCAGCGGCGGCCTCGAAGGCCCGGTGCGAGCTACGAAGGCGGCTGAGTTGCGTCGATTTCAGGAACCAGATCAACCACACCAGGCAGGAGGCCGTGACCAGAATCAACAGTACGACCAAAACCACGCCGGAGGCGCCCAGCATCAAGCCGATCGGATCAACGGCGCGTGGAGCGGGGGCGTAGGCGGCGGCTAGTCCCATCAACTACCCAGTACCACGTCGACGCGGCGGTCTTTGGACCAACCTTCCTCATCCGTGCCGGTTGCGTCGAGCTCCCCGCGCGAAGTCGTGGCTATCTTCGAATCGGTCATGCCGGCGCCCACGATCGCGCCCTTCACGTTGTCGGCGCGGCGGCCGCCGAGCACCATGTTGAATTCGTCGTCGCCGCGTGGGTCGGCGTGTCCGACCAGGCGGAGCTGACGGCCTTTGAGCGGCCCGGTCATGAAGCAATCAGCCAGCTTTTTGAGGACGGCTTGATCTTGTGGACGCACGTTGGCGGAATCAAATGCAAAGAACGCTTCCGCGTCGGTGATGCCGCAAGCCTTGCGGATCTCGTCCGAGATATTGATGTTCGACTGGCTCGGATTGTCGCCCGGCTTCTGGCTGGTGGTGTTGGGGGCGTTGGTCGCGGCCGGCGGCGGAGTCGTCGCGATCGCGGTCGGCGCTTGCGGGGGCTTGGCTGGATCCGAGCCACAGCTCACGCTCAGGGCCGTCGAAAACAGGGCAAGGACAGTGAGTTTTCGCATTGGGGAAGCCTCCGGGGTTTTCTAGGGCGACGCTGCTGATGGCTGTATACCGCGAGTTTCGCCGCGCCTTTCAAGCAGCTTCGCAATCCAATTGCACGGGGCGAACGTAGCCGCACAGTACGTTATTCCATAGGGCTCGAGCACGGCTCGGAATCCCGAAAATATTCGTTTAAGTTCAAACGTTTGGCGAGCTCAGCGCGATAGCCACAGATAGGCCATGAGGCCGAGTGTGGCGAAAAAGAGAGTCAACGCGAGCGCGAGTCCAGGCCCTTTCGCGCGCGCAGCCGAAGCGCGCGTGGCTTCGAGTGAGCTCTCGAGCGTGGCGAGTGCGAGTACGGCCACCGCGGCCAAACGCTTTTCAGCGATCGGGCCGCGCACGTGGTCACCCTTCATGCCGCGATAGCGCGCGGCTGCTTCGGCAAGCTGTTCGATTCGCTGGCAATGCTCGAGGAACGCGCCGTGCGCTTTCTCGTCGTCCCAATAGTCAAGAACGTGCTTCCAGAGCGCCTCGAGGCTCGCATCCACCTCACTGAATGCGCAGCTCGCGCGATAGTCGCGACGTGATCGCGAAGTAGTCGCGCCGCTCGTAGCGCTCGTTCAAGATGTGGAAATCTCGGCCGCTCAAGCCCACGCAGCCGAAGCAATACGAGCAATTGCTGAGCGAGACGGAACGGACGGAGTAAGAGCAAGCCGAGCAGTTCTCACAATCGATGCAGTGCTGGCAACCAACCAAGCCGCGCGAACCGCGACAGTGCGAGCTATCCGAGCACATCGTACAACGCACGCAGAAGTTGCAACGGATGAGCCGTTCGGAGTCCTTACAAAACGTGCAGGAGCTGCAGGCAGTGCAACGCTCACATTCCACGCAAGACTCGTTGCCGCGTTCACGGCCGAGCCCAGAGACGAGCTCACGCAAGCGTACCTCGAAATTGCGCGCGTCGAGCAGTGTGTTCTCCATGCACTTACCTCGAACTCCGCAGATAGCACGGTCCGGTCTGCTCTCGGTGCTCGACTTGAAAGCGAGGGCTCGTTATGGTGCGCTGCTTTGCGGATCGCGCGAGTGGGCTTGGTTGGCTTCGGAATTGCCGTGGGCGCATGCGCTTCGGCGCCGCCGATCGCGCGCAGTCCAGTCGTCGCGCCGCCGCCGACGCAGCAGTCGCTCGAGGGGTTCGGCGCGGCCCCGGCGGGACGCGTGCGTACGCACGCGCTCGAGTTTCAACTCGAGTTTCCCCTGCCGGACCGACCCGCCTGGAGCACGACCGACGGCCCGATTTGGTTCGTTGCGGAGCACCCCGGCACGAGTTCCGAGCTGGCGATCCGTGGTTGGCGCGCGACGCGCCTCGTGCGTCGCGCGGACTGTGACCAGCAAGCGCGTCTCAGCCGCAGCGAGATCCCCAAGTTGTCCGACGATTCGATCGTCGAACAGCGCGTGGTCTCGCTTCCGAGCGGCTTCGATTCGGAGCTGATCGTCGGTGTGGTTCCGGACCGTGGAGTCGTGCGTGGGACCGCCTACTTGGTCGGGGCGACCGTGGGACGTTGTTTTGCCGCGGTCTTCACGACTCAGGTGCACGGGGCGGCGCCGGAGGAAGAGGTCGCCCGTCGCCTGCGCGTCGCCGTAAGCGAGATCTTCGAGCAGGTGCGCGTGCGCCAGATCGAGGACCGTGGCGTGCGGCATCGGCTAGTAGCGACTCCGCGGTGACATGCCGGAAACGTGAGCGTCGCCTGCACGGCACGTTCCCGGCATCAAGAACTGGGAAGCCTATGAGGAGCGTCTGCGTCGGTTCCGAGTCCAGACGCCGAGGTCCTCGATGAGTAAGCCCCGCACCGTGATCAAAGCGCCACGTGGAAAATTTGCAGCGCAGCACGCGGCAAGTGAACTCGCTGTTCGCTTGGCCGCTCAAGTGCGTCAATTGAGGCTGCGTGCCGAGCTCACCCAGGCGGAGCTCGCGCTGCGCGCCGGCGTGACGGTCGAAACCGTCGCGCGTTTGGAGCGCGTCCTCCGCGGACGCATCTCTGCAAACTGCAATCCCTCGCTCGAGACGATGGATCGCATCGGCGGCGCACTCGGTGTGGACGTGGCCGTGCTGCTGTCGAGACCGAACAAGGGCAACGAACCCGAAGATCGATTGGCCGCGATCCTGCGCGGCGCGAGCGCCGGCACACGGCGCCGCGTCCTGCGGGTGGCAGAGGCGCTCGCGCGCGAGGAGCGCAACGACGCCGCCCGGACGCGCGGCCAGAGAGCACGCTAGAGCTCCTGCAGGGAGCGCTCGAGGCGTTCGCTCTGCTTTTTGCTCAGGCGGCCCACGATGACCACACTCAGACGCTCGCGCGTGAAGAGCTCTGCAGCGGCTCGCCGCAGGTCGGAGAGCGATACGGCTTCGAGCTCGGCGAGCCGTGTGTCCGGCGCCTGCCCGACGCCCGTCAATGCTCCGAGTGAGTAGAACGCGGCGAGCGCGGCGGGGTCGTCGCTATATTCCGCGAGCTGCCAGGCATAACGACGTTTTGCCTTGGCGAGCTCGGCCTCACTCGGCCCCGCGTCGCGCAGCGTCCGGACGATGCCGAGAATCTCCGCCAGTACGTCGGGGAGCCGTTCATGCGCGGTATCGGCGGCGATCTCGAACAATCCGGCGTCGGCGTAGGCCTCGTAGTTTGCGGAAACGTCGTAGCAAAGGCCGCGATCATCGCAGAGCCGCTGGTAGAGCCGCGTCGCCATGCCGTCGTCGAGCACGCGCAGCAGGAGCTCGGTCGCTGGCTCGAGCGGGTCGCGCTCACTCGCAGCGCGGAACCCCACGCGCAAGGAGCTTTGGCTGCCGGCTTCACGCACGTGCAAAAAGCGCGTCTCGGCTTGTGCCGCGGGGGGTATGACGCTCGGCGGCGCGCCCGCGGGAATGCCGGCGTACGCGGCTTCGGCTTCGCGTAGAGCTATCTCGGGTTCGAGCGGCCCGGCCAGCGTGATCACCGTCCCGCCCGCGACGTAGTGGGCGCGGTGGTGACGTTCGAGCATCGTCAGATCGAACCGCTCGAGGGTCTCTAGATTGCCTGCGATCGGAAAGCCGAGCGGATGCCCGTCGAACGCGAGGCTCCTGAGCAAGGTCTCCGGATCGACGCTCTTTCCCCGTTCGTCCACACCCTCCAAAATTTCTTCGCGAACGATGCCCTTCTCGATCTCCAGGCTCGAGAAGATCGGCCTGAGCAGCACGTCTGCCAACATGGGCAGGATCGCGCTCAGATTCTCGGGCGGTACCTGGACGCTCAGCGTGCCATGGTCGGCGTAGGTTGCGGCGGACAGCGCGGCGCCCAGCTCCTCGAATGCGTACGCTTGCGCGTGTGCGGACGGATGGTTGGGTATGCCTCGATGTAACATGTGCTCGAGGAAGTGGCTGATTCCGTTGTCGTCAGCTTGCTCGTAGCGCGAGCCGACGCGGACGTGCGCCTCGAGCACGGCTCGCCGCGCGCGCGGCAAGTGCACCGCGCCTAGGTTGAGACCGCTCGTCAGTTTGCGTACGACGCGCGCGGGCACATCGACGACTGGCCGGCTCGTCACTCGTCGTCGTTCCGGTCGGTTTTTTGTTCTTGGCCGAAGCTCGCGTCGACCTTGAGCTTATCGCCGGCCTTACGTCGCAAGTCCGTGACGTAGCGCACGAGCGCTTCGTCGGCCTTGGCTTCGCGCAGCGATTCGAGGACCGCGTCCTTGTCCTTCTCGAACTCCTCGCGCGTCGTCGGGTTCTTCTCTTTCAGTTGCATCACGACCGCGCCGTCCGCCGTCAGGATCGGCGTCTGGTAGACGTCATCGACGTTTTGAAGCTCGAAAGCACGCGCCGCGAGCGGTTCGCGCGGCTCCACGTCGGGCAGTGGATTGCCCGAGGCGCTGAACGGCGCCGAGATTTCGAGCTTCGGTCGATCTGTCGCGTCGAGCGCGGGACTCTCGCTCTTGTCCTTGCGTGCGGGTGTGTAGCTCGCGAGCGTCGCGTTGAGGGCGTCCTCCAGCTTTTCGCCGGCCTTGGCTCGTCGGATTAGCTCGGTCCCGAACGCCTTCACTTTGTCGTCCGCCGCGAAACGCACGTAGAGTTTCCGCGCGATGTAGTCGCGCGCGCGAGCTTCAGTGGCGTCCGCGCTCGGCTTCTCGCGAACCTCTAGCAAATGAAAGCCGCGTGGGGTTTCGATCACCTGCGAGAGCTCTCCGACTTTCAGGTTGGCGGCTGCCTTGGCCAGCTCGTCCCCGCCCGTGCCGTAGCTCGGGCCGATGCAGCCGAGCTCGCCGCCACTGACCGCATTGGGTCCCTCGCCGACGTCTCGCGCGACGCTCTCGAACGACTCTTTGCCGATGCGCTCTCGTGCCAGCTCGAGCTTTTTGCGCAGCTCGGCCTTCTCTTCGTCGGTTGCACCAGGAGCGCTCTCGAGCAAGATCTCGCGCACGAACGGACAGCCCGCGGGGAAGTTCGCCTTCTCCGATTCCCAGGCGGAATCGACTTGGGCTTTGTTGTCGGTCGCCCACTTGTTGACGGCGGCTGGGCTCAAATCCACGGCGTACTTGGCAAACCAGTCCCGGTGCAGCACGACGCTGCGAGTGACCACCTTGGATCGATCGCGCTGATACAACAAAAATGCTTCGGCGTCGGGGATGCGCACTCGCTCGCGCACGAGTGCCCGCATGCGGGCAGCCGTCAGTTCGCGCTGCTGCATCTTCTTGAATTCCTTCGGACCGCGATTGGTGAGCACGACCACCTCTCGCTCATACAGCTTGTAGTCGAACGGATCGCTCGGTGTGCGCCGCACGCGCAATTGGCGCACCATGGTTTCGGCGCCCGGCTCGCAGCCCCTGCCTTCGCGACGACACAGACCGAGTTGATAACTCAGCTGCGCCGAGCCCTCGACCGGGATCGACAGGTGCGCGCGTCCCGACGCGAGCTCGTCGTCGATCTTTGCTTCACTGATGCTGATGCCGAGGCGCGCGGCGTCAGCCACCAAGAGCTCGCGTTCGGCGATGCCGTCGAGCGCCTTCTTGCGCAGCCCGAGGGCGCGTGCCGCCCGCGGCTCGAGGCCGCGCGTGAGTAAGTAGTACTCGGCGAAATAGTCCTTGCCGTCCACGCACTCGCTGCCGAGCTCGACGGCGCACTCTTTTTTGATCTTGGCGGCCGGCCCGCTGCGACCAGCTCGAAACTCGAGCGCGAACACGATGATCACGGAGAACGCGATGCCGCCTACGATCGCTTGGGAGAGTCCACCGCCACGGAATAAACTCAGCATTTGCTAGGTCTCTGGCCCGCATACGAGCAGGGGCGGCGCCAATACCACGCCCCCACAAGCGGGTCTATCCGTTGCCCCTAGCCGGTTCAGTCCATCGGGGGGCTGCGCTTTTACGGGTCGCGGCTAGCGCTGAGAGTCGACCGGGACGGTCTTTTCCAAGCTCAACGCGTAACGCAACTCGCCGGCAAGCTCGGGCTCCGCGGCCACGCTCTTCTCGAAAGTCACTTGGTACCAGACGTCCAACGTTTGGGAGCCGTCGCCGGGATCCGGTACTTCAACCCGCTTGGCGGCAACCTCCGCGTAGCCTCGCTCGCGCGCGGCCTCGGCGAGTGAGCGCGCGCGAGCAAATAGCTGCTGCTCCGTCTCACCCGGGAAATCTCGCGCTTGCGCCCGAATCACGAAACGAACGTCGCAGGCAGGACCAGGACGCGCCGTTACCCAGCTATCCATGATCAAGTTGTCGCGAACGCGATCGGCGAGCACCACCTGGTCGCCAAGCATGCGATAGACTTCGAAGCCTTCAGCGAGCAGGAACTTCTTGAGCTCAGTCGGAGTGGATGGCGGCATGTCCTCGGTAGAGGGCCCGTGCCTCGTGCGGCTCAGGTCGGTAGGGGTCAGCGGCTGACGTTCATTTGGGAGGTCGACGAGCCCCTCTCGGCGAGCAAAAGCACCCGGACGGTAAGCGGATCTCGGGGCAAGCGTCAAGGTTTCCGCACCAGTGCGCGCGCCGGACAGTTCGGTCGGCCGCGCTGAAGTTTGGGCGCTCGGTGGGCTCTGGGCACTTCGTGCTAGTCTCGCTGACGCGGATTGTGACACGCGACAAAGCTCCTTCCAGTCAAGACCCGGAGACGCGAGGACAGCGTCGGCATACCGGCGGTGCGCGGCGCGAAGCGTCGGAGCGCGTCACCTTGCGCAGCGAAGGCTTCGAAACCCATGGTTGGACACTCAACGTGAGCCGCGGTGGCGTGCGAGCCGTGGTGGAGGAAGCTCTCGAACCTGGCATCGAATACGCGCTGGTCGTGGGAGACGAAGAAACCGAGCAGCCGCGGCGAGCGAGCGTAGTCTGGATTCGTGACGAGTCAGACGGGCAGATCGTCGGGCTCAAGTACCTGGACAGCGAGGGCTCCGTGCCGCCCAAGGATCCGTAGCCGCGGCCGTATGGCAACCGCAGCGGAGCTGCTCGGCCCCCACGGTCCTCTCGCGAGCGCGCTTCCAGGATACGAGGCGCGCGAGGCGCAACTAGCGATGGCGAGCGCGGTCGAGCGCACGCTCATGACCGATCGCGTTCTGCTGTGTGAAGCGGGCACCGGTACCGGCAAGACGCTCGCCTACCTAGTGCCGGCCATGCTCAGCGGCAAAAAGGTAGTGATCTCGACCGCTACGCGGGCGCTACAGGAGCAGATATTTTGGAAGGATCTGCCGCTGATCGAGAAGGCACTCGGGCTGCGCAGTCGGGTCGCGCTGATGAAGGGCATCTCGAACTACGTGTGCCGTCGTCGCTTGTCGGAGTTCAGGGCCAGCCCCGAGAGCTTGCGTCCGATGCACGCGCGTTCGCTGAAGATGCTGGACGATTGGCTGGGCGAAACGGACTCCGGCGACCTCGGCGAACTCGCGGGGCTCCCGGAAGACTCGCCACTGCGCGCTCACGTGAGCTCATCGAGCGAGACGCGCGTCGGGCAGGGTTGTCAGTACTACTCCGAATGTTTCGTGACGGGCATGCGCGAGCAGGCCGAGCGGGCCGAGATCGTCATCGTAAATCATCATTTGTTTTTCGCGGATCTGGCGCTCCGTGGACCGCACCCGGGGCGGGTGCTGCCCGACTACGATGCGGTGATCTTCGACGAGGCGCACCAGCTCGAGGACATCGCCACCGATTTTTTTGGGATTCGCGTGTCGCGCTCTCGAATCGATCGGATGCTGCGCGACGCCGAGCGAACTTTGTTGCTCGCGGGCTCGGGCGACGCGCTGCTTCAGGGTGCGCCGCCCAGCGTGGGCTTGGCTGGCAGCGCCGCCGCGGGCTTCTGGGCCACGCTCGGCACGTCACACGGCGCCGGGGAGTCTCGCGTGACCATCGAACGTGACGCGTGGACCGGTGCTTTGGAGGCTCGCTACCACGAGCTCGATGGAGCGCTCGAGGGCGTCGCTGCGGCCGCTAAAGTGGCTGCGGGTCGCTTGCTGCAGCCGGGCGTGAGTCGGCCGGTGAACGCGGGCGCGCTGACCGATGCACTGTCCGTGGTGGCGGAGCGCGCCGAGCTCGTGCGCAACGAGCTGGCGGCGATCGTCGCGGGTGGCCCGGGTAGGATCTCGTGGCTCGAGTTCGGCGCGCGCAGCGCCGCTCTCAGCTCGACGCCGATCGATCTCTCGCACGTATTGCGGGCGCGCATTTTCGAGTCCGTTCCGGCGGTGGTGCTTACGAGCGCCACGCTCTCGAGTGCGCCGAAGGCGCAGGAAAGGAGCCCGTTTTCGTATTTGCGCGCACGCGTCGGACTGGCCGGTGACGAGATCGAAGTGACCGAGCTCCTGCTGGAGTCTCCGTTCGACTTCGAGCGCCGAGCGCTGCTCTATACGCCCAGGGATCTGCCCGCGCCGAACGAGCCCGCGTTCGTATCAGATGCGACCCAGCGCATCCTGGAGCTGATTGAGATCACGGGCGGTGGCTGCTTCGTACTCACGACCTCACTGCGCTCCATGCAAGCCTTCTACAAGTTGATCGTACAGCGTCTGCCGGGCCACCGCGTGCTCGTGCAAGGCTCGGCTCCCAAGGCGGCACTGCTGGGCGCCTTTCGCGCGAGCGGGGACGCAGTGCTCGTCGCGACGATGAGCTTTTGGGAAGGCGTCGATATTCCCGGACGCGCGTTGCGCCTCGTGGTCTTGGAGAAGATCCCATTTCTGGTACCGAGCGATCCGATCGTGCAAGCACGCGGGCGCGAACTCGAGCGTGCCGGTCTCAATCCGTTCATGGAGCTGCACGTGCCAGCCGCGGCCATCACGCTCAAGCAAGGCTTCGGTCGCCTGATCCGCAGCCACGAAGATTGCGGCATCGTGGCGCTGCTCGATCCGCGGATCTATCAAAAATCCTATGGAAAGCGCGTTTTGGCGGCACTCCCACCCGCGGAGCGCACGAGCGAACTCGAGCGCGTCCGAAGCTTCTGGGCAGCGCTTCACGGCGCGCCGCAAGCCGCTATCGACAAGCGCGCGCCGACGCTCGTGGACTAACGCTTCGATTTCTTTGCGGGCTTCGATTTCTTTGCGGGTCGTTTGAGAGCCGGCTTCTTTGCGGGCTTCGACTTCTTTGCGGGTCGTTTGAGAGCCTTTGCGGCGCCCTTGGCCGGTGCGCTCTTCTTTGCAGCGCTCTTCTTGGCGACCGATTTCTTTGCGGGCGTCTTCGCCGATTTGGCGCCCCCCGCCGGCTTCGAGGCTGGGCGCTTCTTCTTTGCTGGGCTCGCGACCGGTTTGCTCTTCTTCTTTGCAGTGATCTTCGCGGGTCCGGCAGCGCGCGGTTTGGGCTTGGTCGGCTCGGCCTTGGCGGGCCTGACTACCGTCTTGGCGAGGGACGGTTTGGCCGCGTCGCTATCCCGCAATTTGAGGACCGGGGCCGGTTTTGCCTTGGCTTTGGGCGTGACGCTCGTTACGGCGCGCAACGTCTTGCGCACGAGGCCCGCGGGATCTTCCTCTGTGTCCGCCCGACCGAGCATGCCGGCGCGTCGACGCGAGAGCGTGCCCTCGATCTCGCGATCGAGGTCCGAAAAGTCGAATGGCTTGTCGAGATGTGCGTCCGCGCCGTACAGCGGAGACGTCATCTCGTTCAAGTTCTCGCCGATGCCGGTGAGCATGATCACGCCCGTGTGCGCGAGCGACACCGCTTCGCGGATCTTGCGGCACACCTCCCAGCCGCTCATGCCCGGCATCATCACATCGAGCAACACCAGATGCGGCAGGTGTTCGTGTGCGAGCTCCCAGGCTTGGTCACCATCCGACGCTTCGAGGACGGCGTACCCCTTCGAGCGCAGGTGGCTCGAGAGCATGGCGACCGTGCTCGGTTCGTCGTCGGCGATCAGCACTACAGGCTTGGAATCGTTGGGCATTGGTGGAGAGGCTCCCATGGTTTGGCGGTATTCGAGACCGGCAAAAGCGTCGGGGTCAAGCCCCGTCGCATTCGGCGCCGCACCTGGGCCGCGTTCTTTGCCAAGGAAGAACGCGATCGCGTCGTCCATAGTGCAGACCATGACGTCTGTGCTCGCTGCTCCGCCGGTGCTTAACTTGGGCTGATGGCCACGAAGAGCGGCATCGACCTCCTTCGGCGCGAGGCCCGACGAGCAGCGCGTCGGCTCCTTGGCCGCGCGCTGCTGGCGCGCGTCTTCGCGCTATTGCCGCTGCTCGTGCTGTACGCGGTGCTCGCGCTCGGAGCCGTCAAGATCTGGCGGCTGGACGTCGCGCGTCAGCGCCCGCTCCTCTGGCTGGCGTACGGCTTCTGCGCACTGCTGCTCGCGTATGCGGCTGATCTAGTTCGACGGCGGCAGTCGCCGTGGCGCGGTTCGTTGGCCTTGGACGAGTTTCATCGCCTCGACGACCGCGTTACGACGGCTTTGGCGTTCAGCGAGCTCCCGGAGACTGAGCGCACTCCATTGATGCAAGCCGCGATCGAAGACGGCGTGCGTCTCGCGGGCGAGCTCAGCGCGCGTCGCGCCGTGCCCTTTGCGCTTCCG
>DASYCR010000763.1:0-1898 GCA_036500095.1 Polyangiaceae bacterium | reverse complement strand
TTATCGTCTTTGCGGTGAGATCACGAGCAGCCGGCTCGAGATCAAAACCAGCGGGCGCTACACGTACGAGATGGGGCGCGCGCTCGCCGCTTCGCCGGACGCGGCCGACCAAGCGCTGTTCCGCGATTGGTATGGCTTCACGCGCGAGCTCGCGATTCACAGCGCGTTCAGCGTCAACGAGCAAGAGCGGAACATGGCGCGGCACTTCATTACGCACGCGCTCGAGCTCGAGAAGAAACCGACGGACGTATTTGGCGACCACGCGAGCTGCACGGCGGCGCTGGTACCGCTGAGCCCGAGCCCGGACCACATGTTTTGGTTCGAGTACAATTTCTTGTACGTCCTTGCCGCCGAAGGCAAGGCCGCCAAGTCCGCGCTCGGTGACCATACCAAATCAGGCTACGACCAACGCGCTCGCTTCTATGCAGTGAGCGCCGAAGGGCAGCTCGGCTACGCCAAGAACGTCGCTGAATACCTATTGTTTTTGGCGGAAACTACGGGCATGGCCGCGCCCGTGGCGTGCCAAGTTGCGCGCGCGAAGCTCGGCCGCTATGCCGCTTACTCGGAGCTCTTGGCGGACATCGCGCCCGACTGAGCCGCAAGCACGCCCAATGCTCATCGGAGTCGACTTCAGCAACGCCGTGATCAAGGCGGGCATCGTCGATCAGGGGCGCGTGGTGCGATCGATGGTCGCGAACACGCCGCCCCGGGTCGGGCCCCCGGAGATCTTGGATCTGATCGCGCGCATGGTGGAGTCGCTCAGCGCCTCGCCGGATGCGGTTGGCATCGCCATTCCCGGCGAGGTGAATACGGATGGGCGTTGCTGGCGCTTGCCGAATACGCGCGGCTTCGAGGGCGTGCACATCGCCGAAGAAGTGTCGCGCCGACTGCGTTGCCCGATCGCGGTCGAGAACCGCGCCACGACCGCAGCGCTCGCCGAGCAGCTGTACGGCCACGGGCAACAACATCAAACCTTTTTGCTCGTTACGCTCGAGACCGGCATCGGCGGCGGCCTCGTGATCGGGCGACAGCTGTATCCCGGCTCCAACGGTTTTGGCGCGGAAATTGGCCATATTTGCGTGGATACGTCGCCGGATGCGCCGCTTTGCGCGTGCGGCCAGCGCGGCTGCGTGGAGGCGTTCGCCGGTACGCGCGCGGTGCTGCGGAAATTCAACGAGCAAGGTGGCAAGGCCTCGGATCTCGCGACAGTGGCGGCCAGCGCACGGCGCGCTGAGTGGCTCGGCGTGACGGCGTTCGAGGCCATGGGGCGCGCGCTCGGCCGCGCCCTCGGCACCGTGCAAAATTTCTTGGATCTGGGAGCGGTGGTCTTTGCCGGCTCGACCGCCGCGCATTTCGATTTACTCGAGCCTTTCGTGCGGGCCGAGCTGCGGCACAAGGCGTTCGCTCCGCCGCTCGCGGAGGTGCAATTGTTGGTCAGCAAGCTGGGCGAGAATGCGGGCGTGATCGGCGCCGCGCATTTGACGACGCTATGAGCTCAGGGCTCCTGGGTCGGTGCGGGCCGAACGAGCGCGAGCCCGCGTTTGGGAGCGAGATCGAGCGCGGTCCAATCTTCTTCGTCGAAGCGATCCGCAACCTCGAAAGAGGATCCAAATGCCGCCACGACCTCGTCCACGCGATCGGCGAGAAATCCCGTCAAGATGAGCAGTTTCGCGTGCGCGGCCAAGCGCCTGAGCTCGGGCGCGAGGCGCAGCAACGTGGGCGCCTCCAAGTTCGCGACCACCACTTCGAACTCGCGCTGTTCGAGCTCGTGCGGCAAGCAGAAGTGAGCGGCGTCGCCGAGGCCATTGAGCTCGGCGTTGCGCCGCGCCGCCTCCACCGAGACCGGATCGATATCTACGCCCCAAGCAGCAGCTGCGCCGCAGATCAGGCCCACGAAC
>DASYCR010000762.1:0-3027 GCA_036500095.1 Polyangiaceae bacterium | reverse complement strand
TTGTGCGAAATCCGACCAGGTTGCGCTCGCATTCGAGCTGGCCGCCGCGACGAGTACCAGAATTTGCAGCAGCAGCGTGCGGTAACGGTGCGACGGCTCGTCCTGATCGAAGCGATATTTGAGGCGGAGTCCATCGAAGTGCAGGGCGCCTGGCTCGGGCGCGGGATCCACGACCAAGATCATGCCGCCGTGGCGCGCCGCCCGCACGAGCTGAATGCTGCGCCGGAGCATGTGTTGTCCGACGCGCCCTACCAGCGAATGCTCGACCAGGGTGGGGGACTCGCTCGTGGCTTGGCGCGCCGCGTGCTCCGCGCGCACCCGCTCGCGCTCGTCCGTGAACAAAGCGGGCAGCCACTCCGAGTCGAAAACATCCATCATCGCGTCGACCACGAGTCCGCGCTCGAGGGCGCCGATCAGCTGGCCCGCGCAGCGCACCGCGAGCTGCCCGGGACCCGTGACGTGAACGATCGGGTCGTGCGTCCAAATGGGCACCTGGCTGCGCCCACCCGAGCTCGGCGCCAGCCAGGCCGGCCCCGAGTGCGCGATACCCCAGATGCGCAGCTTGCCTTTCTCGGCGTGCGCGCCGATCAGCGCCGTCTCGAACGGGGTCGATGGACTCAAGCGACGTAGCTCGTCCGCGGTAAACGGCCGGCTCTGATCGAAACGCAGCCGGAGCGCTCCTTGATCGGGGGAGCCGGCCTCGGGCAACTGATCCACCGACGTGAGCAGGAGGCGGAAGCGCGTCGGCCGCGCCTCCTCCGAGGTCAGCGAGGCTTGAAATGCGATGGACAGCGCCTCGCCGAGCAGCGCGCGCGACACGGGCAACGTTCTGCCGTCCGGCCAATGGTCCTCGACGTAGCGGGCCAGGTCCGGCGGATAGGCGTGCAGACGCGACATCGCCGATAACATGGCGCACTCGGCCCGGGATTCACAGTCGCTTGCTTCGCGGCCTTTTCCGCCGTTCCGGGTCGCTGATGGCCAGGTATTTTCCCGGATGGGCGGGAGTGCGCTGAAATGCCCCTTGGTCCGACCTCCATGCCGAAACGCCCTGCTCGTCGCACGCTCCCTGCTGCCCTGGTCGCTTCTATCCTCGCGCTCGGGTTCAGCACGCGGTCGGCCATGGCGCAGTCCACCCTCAGCCAGAAGTTCCAAGAGGGATTTTCGCTATTGCGCTTCGAACCGGCGCCCGCTGGCGACCGCTTCTTTGCGGTGCCCGACGGCTCGGTACCGGGCAACGACAGCTCCCCGCTGCGGGCCATGGTGCTCGCGCACATGACGCTCGGCCCTAGTTTGTCGCGCACCGACGCGGCGGGTCAGACGAGCGCCCTCATCAAGCGGCAGTATTTGGTGCACCTCGACGCGGGCTATTTTCCGACCTCGTGGTTGTTCTTGCACGTAGACCAGCCGCTCGTGGCTGCACAGTCCGGCGACACAGCGGCATCGCCCAGCGGCGCGGCGGTCGCGGATACGCGGCTCGGCGCGCGCTTCGGCGTCGTGGGTTCCGAGAACGCGGGGTTCTCGTTTGGACCGGGACTCGATGTTTGGTTACCGACGGGTAGCCAAGCCGAGCTCGCGGGCGACGGCAAATTCCGGGTCGAACCACTGCTGGCTGCCAGCGGTCGCGCGGATTTTTTCGTGTGGTCGACGCGCGTCGGGTACCAGTTTCGGCGTCACCTCGACACGGAATCGCTCGAGATTGGCAATAACCTGACGCTCGGCGCCGCGGCGGGTGTCCTATTGTTCGACGACGTGTTGCAGGTCGGTCCGGAGCTTTACGGCTCGCTCTTGACCTCCCCGGCGCGTGGCGGCGTGGGCAGCGGCGCGAATACGGCGCTCGAGGGGCTGCTCGGCGCGCGCGTGCACGTCGGTGACATCGTGATCGGCGCGGCTGCGGGCCCCGGGCTTTCCACGGCGCCCGGTACCGCGCCGCGCGCGCTGCTCAGCGTGGCCTTCGCACCGCAAGCCAAGTACGAACGAGCCGCGCCGGTCCAGACGCCGCCCGCGCCCGCTCCGACGCCGAGCGCGGAACCCGAGCCCGCGGTCGCGCCGCCAACGGCCGCTCCGGCGCCCGAGCCCGAGCCCGCAGAGCCCGCAGCCGCGGAGCCCACTCCGCCCGCACCTGCCGAACCCGCCGCCGCTGAAGCTCCCGCGCCCAAACCCCCGCCCCCTGACTCGGACGGCGACGGCGTGCCAGACAACAAAGACGCGTGTCCCAAGCAGGCGGGCGTGGAAAGCACGAACCCGAAGCACAACGGTTGTCCCGAGCCGCCGGCGCCCGCGCCGCGCGCGGCCGCGCGACCCGTTGCCGCGCCGCCTCAGAGACACGCGGCGACGGATCGCGCGCAGGCGACCTTCTCCGGTTTTCGTTCACTGCCGAACGGGGGCGCGGTGGTGTTCGTCGAGCTCAGTAGCCCCGTGAGTGTGTCGCTCGAACGAAAAACCAACACGCTCACTTATACGCTCGCCAACACGACCGTGCCGGTGCGGAACAACCGCAATCCGCTGCTCACCCAGGACTTCGCGTCCGTGGTGGAGAGCGCGCGCCTGGTCTCGGACAAGAAGGCTACGCGGCTCGTGATCCGACTGAACACGGCGGTCGAGCCGCAACAACGCATGGTCGCGCGCGGCAGCCACGCCACGCTCGAGATCGAGTTTCCGCCGCCCGCGGCGCGCTGAGGTCTAGCTCTACGGCTGCGTGCAGGCGTTCATGCACACGTCGTTCTGCTTCGTACAATCGCCAAAAGACGTGATCAGGGTTTGGCACGAGCTGCTCGCGCTTGAAACGCACGCGGCCTCGCAGTCTCCGGTCCCACACGGGCACGCTTGGATGCACGACGCGAGCGACGGGCAACTGCTGAATACGGACGCTTGCTGCACGGGGCAATAGATGGCGCCGCAGGAAGCGCACTCCGCGCTCAAGGGCCCCTTGTCGGGTGGGTTCATGCACGTGAGGAGGCCCCCCGCGCCAGCGGCGTCAGTCCCAGCGCCGCCTGCGACGTTGCCCGAGCCCGCTACGTTGCCCGTGCC
>DASYCR010000761.1:0-7189 GCA_036500095.1 Polyangiaceae bacterium | reverse complement strand
GAAAAAGACGCTCGAGCTGTGACCGCTTCCAGATTGCTCAGTCGAGTGAAAGCGGCAGCGCCCACGGTCCGCCGCAACCAGCGCGCGCGCGCACGCGCGCGGCGTTGTCCTCGGCCGCGTCGACCGTGTAAGCGTACGGCGGTTTGAACACGGAATCGTGCGGTTCGGCGCCGCTGCCGTCGCCGCCGTGGTGCGGGCCGTCGCCGTCGCCGTACACGTTCGAGCCCGCGGGCGCGTCGATTAAACCCGGGCTCGTGCCGTCCGCGCAGCTATCGCGTTCGGTCGGGGTGCCCACGAACTCGAGCAAATTGCCCTGCATCAAGACTTGCGCGCCGCAGGTCGCGCCGACGCCATAGCCGACGTCGTCGCTGACCAAGTCGTTGAACACGTGCCCGAGCGCGGTCGTGCCGTCGATTTTCGGCGCGTGCGAGCCCACATGATCGAAGAAGCAATGGTGAAAAGTGATGTTCGCGTCTTGCACGTCACCGGCGCGCGTGTGTGCGTCCCCGCACTCGTCGGTAGTGAAGCCTGCGTAGTGAAACCAAGAGATCGTCAGATTGCGGCTGCCTTCGCTCACGTCCGTGAAGCCGTCGCTGATCCACTGCGTGGTGCAGTGATCGAGCCAAACTTGGTTCGGCTCGGTCAAGCTGAAGGCGTCCCCCGCTTCGACCAGGTCGCGATTGACGTCGAACACCGCCACGTTTCTGACGATGATGTTTTGGCTCGAACCGAACGCGAACGTCACCCCGCGGAGTTGTGCGCCGCGCCCGAGCCCCACGATGGTCTTGTTCGAACCGAGCGTGAGCTCTTGCGCCGTGCGGCTCTTGGTGACGAGCGCGCTCGCGCACGTCTGCGTGCCGACGAGCACGCTATATTGCGTTTTCGTCGGATCGCTCGAGCAGGTCGAGGGGCAGGTGGCTTGATTCCTGGGCTCGCCGCGAAAATCATAAGTGCCTTCGGGCAAGAGCACGACCGCAGGCGTGCCCGGATCGCCGACCGCAGTCGCCAGATCTTGAAAGGTTTGCACGACGCTCGGCGCAGCGCCGCTGCCGCCGGTGGTGCCTGCGCCATAGCCAAGCGCTCGTACGTGGATCACTTTGCGCAACACCGCGACCGACCCCGTGCCGCTGGCGGGCCCGATCCAATGCGGATCGCTCAGTGTCGGGAAAGCGCCCGGCGACTCACAGCCGGGCAGCGCGCCGCGTGGACCGTAGTCCGTCGCGGTTGCCCACGCCGAGTCGTCGAAGTTCGCGTTCATGAAGCCCGCTTCGGGTGAGCTGCTCACGGTCCAGGTCGTGTCACTCTCGTAGCTCTGCTCGAGTTCGTCGAGTTGAACCCACGCCGTCGGGGTGCCGCTCTCGGCCGCGATCACGACGGTGAGCGCGTTGTCTCCCGGGAGCACGCTGAGCGGCGTGAACAGGCCGCTGCGCGGGCTCGCGCTCGCGACCACGAGCTCGCCGTTCAAATAGACACGAAACGCATCGCGCGCAGAGACGTAAATTCCCGGCCCTTCGCCGTCCGCGTAACCCTGACCGACGAGCGCCGACGGAGTTTCCGTGCCGTCCCCGAACTCGGCGTTCTCGGGTAGCGCGAGCGCACCGGGCCTGCTGCAATCGAGCGCCGCGCCGGGCCCAGGCACGGCGGTTTGGGCAACCTCATTGCCGCAACCCGTGGCGGAGCAGCACGCGCTCAGCGCGAGCCAGCACGACTGCCAGCGCCAAGCTCGGAAGAAGTGCACGACCTTAGATTGCCGTGCCGATCCTGCTCGCGCCAAGAAAATACGCGCCGAGCCGCACGAACCGCGCGGGATTTTTCGGCGGCTTAGTCGTGAATGTGCCTCAAGAAAAAAGGTGACCGGTGCTTTGCCCCTGAGACAACTGGTGCAGGCGGCGCTCTACGCCGTGTTCAAACTCGAGGCGATCGGCAATGCAGCTTACGTTCGTTCGTTCCACGGCGCGTGGTTTGTTTTTTGGTGGGGTTGCCTTGCTCGTCGCGTGCGGCGCAAGCAATGACGCGGACGACTCTGGCGCGACCGCGGGCAGCGGCGGCAGCTCGTCGGTTTCGAGCGCAGGCACCAATGCCGGCGGCACGAACAGCGCCACTGCCGGCGCGAACGGCGGATCCGGCCCGATCTCGAGCGCGGGCAGCGCGGGCAGCAGCGTCGGCACAGGCGGCAGTAGCGCGGGCAACCTCGGTAGCGGCGGAAATTCCGCCGGAAACGCGGGCACAAGCAGCGGCGGCACGAACAGCGGCGGTTCGACGAACAGCGGCGGTTCGAACAGCGGCGGCACGAGCGCTGGCGTCAGCAACGGCGGTTCGACGACTGGTGGCGCGAGCGGGAGCGCGGGCGCGAGCGGTGGCAGCGCGGGTTCGGCTGGATCGGGCGGGAACGTTCAATTGCCGCCTTCAGTGACCGCGCTCTTTCCGGCGCCCGGCGCGAGCGGCCTCTGCCTCGATGCGCCGCTCACGATCACGTTTGCCTCGACACCCAGCATCGGCACGAGTGGCAAGATTTCGATCTTCGCCAAGAACAACCCAAACACGGCCATCGACACGGTCGATGTCACGATGGGGAACTACACCGACACGATCGGCGGCCAAACGCGGAACCTCGTGCGCCCGATCTTCATCGACGGCAAATCCGCCGTGATCTACTTCCACCAGCGCAAGCTGGTCGCGAACACGGCGTACTTCGTGACCGTCAGCTCGGGCGCGTTCGTCGATTCGAGCAAAGCGGCGATGGGCACGGTCACGTCGAACAGCGCGTGGACGTTCACGACCGGCCCGGCACCGACCGCGGGCAGCGCGATCAGCGTGAATCGCACCGGAAGCGGCGGATTTTGCACGGTTCAAGGCGCTTTCGACGCGATCCCGGCGAACAACACGACGGCCCGCACGATCACCGTACAAGCCAACACCTATCACGAAATTCTTTATCTCTCCGGCAAGAAGAATCTCACACTGACGGGCAGCGATCGCACGAACACGATCATCGAGTACCCGAACAACGACAAACTGAACGCTGGTACCTCCGCGCGTCCGCTCTTCTACGCCAACGGCGCGAACGGCCTCACCGTCAGTAACCTCACGATCTACAACACGACGCCGCAAGACGGCAGTCAAGCCGAAGCCTTCGCGGTGAACGCGGATCAAGTCATCCTGCGCAGCGCGAACGTGAAGAGCTTGCAAGACACGCTCTTATTCACCGGCCGCGTGTACGTCACGGGCTCGTACGTCGAGGGTAACGTGGATTTCGTGTGGGGCAGCGGCGTCGCGTACTTCGACTCGAGCGAGATCAAGACTGTCGGTCGCGCGGGCGCAATCGTGCAAGCGCGAAACGGCGCGAACGGCTACGGCTACGTCTTCGTCGACTCGAAGCTCACGAGCGATGCCGGCATCACCGGCCAAGTGCTCGCGCGCATCGACGTGACCGCCTACCCGTATAGCCACGTGGCCTACATCAATTGTCAGATGAGTTCGGCCATCGTCGCGAAGGGCTGGACCATCACCCCCGCGGGCACGACCGCGACCGGAAACCTGCGCTTTTGGGAGTACCAAAGCACCGACGCGAACGGCAAAGCGCTCAACGTTAGCGGTCGCGACCCGGGCTCGAAGCAAATCGACGCGAACACCGCGGCGATGATGCGCGATAAAGCGACCGTGCTCGCGGGCTGGAACCCGCAATAATTCCGGCCTTTCCTGCCGCCTTGGCTCCCGCCAGCAGCGGCCGCTGAATTTTCCTGACCGGTCGTAGCAGGACCGGGCAACGTAAGCACACGATGGCGTCGTCTTTGCCGGCTGGTCCGAAATCCGAGGTGAGCGCCGTGGCGCGCTTCCCGGCGGACCGCTACGGCGACGCGCAGCTCGTGCGTGAAGTGGCGAGCGGCAATCGCGCGGCGCTCGGCTTGGTTTGGGATCGCTACGCGAGGCTCGTGCGTTCGGTGCTGTTCGGCGCGCTCGGTCCGGATCACGCGCTCGAAGATCTGCTGCAAGAGGTCTTTTTGGCGTTTCAGCGCGGCGCGCCCAAGATCGAAGACGGTGGCGCTCTGCGCGGCTATCTGGTCAGCGTGGCGATGCGGCTCGCGGCGCTCGAGCTCAGGCGCCGCAAGGTGCGGAGCTGGGTCGGCTTGTCAAAGACCGGTGAGCTGCCGGATCAGCCGGTCGCGCCGGAAGACTCCGAAGCGCGCGAATCCCTGCGCGCGCTCTATCGCGTGCTCGATCAATTGAGCAGCCGGCGGCGGCTTGCGTTCGTGCTCCGGCACGTGCAAGGCCTCGAAATGCTCGAGGTCGCCGCCGCGCTCGAAATCTCCGAATCGACGACGCGACGCGAGCTCGAGCGTGCGCGCGATCAAATTGCGGCGCTCGCCAAGCGCGAACCGGCGCTCGAACGCTATCTCGAACGAAGCCAACTCGGCGGAGGCGCATCATGAGCAAGCCCGAGCGAAATGAGTCGATCGCAGCGGCATTTGGCGAGCTCGTGCGCGAAGCGCAAGCACGACAACCCGTGGACGAAGCCGCTGGCCGCACGCGGCTCTTGCTGAGCGCGGCACAGCCGGAAGCGCGCGCCGCGTCGCGGAGAGTTTGGTGGATTGGATTGCCCGCGCTGGCGGGCGCGGCCCTACTGGCCGCGTTTTGGTTCACGCCCGGCAAATTGCGTTACGAAGTCGTGGGCGCGAGCGAAAGCGGCGCGTACGTCAGCGCGCCGGCGGATCACACCGTGGCGCTGAATTTCTCCGACCAAACTCAGGTCATCGTGGCACGGAGCTCGCAGCTGCGCGTGGAAGAGACGAGCCGGCGCGGCGCGCGCGTGCTGGTCGAGCGCGGTACGGCGGACGTGCACGTCGTGCATCGGGACGGCGCGAATTGGACGTTCGCCGCGGGTCCGTTCGAAGTCCACGTGACCGGCACGCGGTTCGATTTAGCGTGGGATCCGGCGAAACAAGTGTTCGATCTCGGGCTGCGCGAAGGCTCGGTCGAGATCCAGTCGCCGCTCAGCCCGGCGCCTACGGCGCTGCGCGCCGGCCAGCACTTCCACGGCGATCTCGCCGCGCGCGCGATGCTCACCACTGAAACCAACGCTGCGCTGTCGTCCGCATCGAGCGCGGCGGTGTCGGTGAGCGCCGCGCCGAGCGCTGCCGTGAGTCCGAACTCGGCGCTGCCGGCGGCCTCCGCCGCGGCGCTCGATTCGGCGCCGAACACTGACGCGCTCGGCGCGAATCCAAGCTACGTCGCGCCGGCATCCTCCGCGCGCAGTTGGTCGAAGCTCGTCGCGGCCGGTGATTTCAAGGCCGTGCTCGCGCAAGCGAATGAACGTGGAGTTTCGGGCTGCGAGCAAGCGTGTTCGGCGCCGGATTTGAGCGCGCTCGCGGACGCGGCGCGCTACACCGGCCACTCGGACATCGCCGAGCAGAGTCTGCGCGCATTGCGCGCGCGGTTCGCGAGCACGACTGAAGGTCGCTCCGCGGCCTTCTTGCTCGGCCGAGTGCGCGAAGCACAAGGCGCGCAAAGCGACGCCAATAGTTGGTATGCGCGCTATCTGAGCGAGAGTCCGAGCGGTCCATACGCCGCCGAAGCGCTGGCCGGCAAGATGCGCACCACGCTCGCGGTTTCCGGCCAAGCTGCCGCCGCGCCGATCGCACAGGAATATCTCGCGCGTTACCCGAACGGGGTTCACGCCGGCACCGCGCGCAGTATTCTCGCTCCGCATTGACCATGCGTCGGGTTCGCGCGCTCCTCGTTTTTTTGGTGGGGGCGCTCTGCACGCTGTTCTCGGCGCGGGCTCGTGCCGAGCGCGTCTTGTTGGTGCGGCCGACCGCGCCGGACGCCGTGCTGGCCGAGGCCTTCAACCGCCTGCGCGCGGAGCTCACGCTGCAAGGCTTCGAAACCCGCGTGGTCGAGCTCGATCCGAGCGCGAGCTCGCCCGAAGCCTTGACTGAGCTCGCGCAGAAACAAGGCGCATTTGCCGGCATTTCGCTGACGCGCCGCGTGGGCACGCCGGCCGCCGAGGTATGCATCGCCGATCGCGTGACCGGCAAAGCGACGCTGCGCACGCTCGCACTGCGCAACTCCGTGGACGCGCCGAGCGTGCTCGCGATTCGCGCGGCGGATTTGTTGCGCGCGAGTTTGCGTGAGTTTTCTCCGAGCGAGCGCCCGCCGCCGGAAGTAGTCGGTGTCGAGCGCGGGCCCGCTCCGGCGCTGGTGCGGCGCTTCGCCGAACGACCGCCGTCGCGATTTCGACTCAGCGCGCGCGTGGCCGCGCTCGGCGTCACACAGGCATTCGGCCCAGGCTACGGCCCGAGCCTCGCGTTCGACGCGCGTCTCGTCGAGCGCTTCGGCGTGGGGCTCGCGTTGACTGGGCCGGCCCTCGGCGCCGCTTTCGACAGCGCGAACGGCTCGGCCGCGCTGCGACAAGAGCTCGGCGTGGCGCGGGTTTGGTTCGCGCTCGCCGAGAGCGGAGGATTCGAGCTCGAGACCGCGCTGGCGGCCGGGGTGTATCGCTTGGACGCCCAGGGTGAAGTCACGAGCCCACTGCTCGCGAAGAGCGCGCACGTGACGAGCTTTGCCGGCGGCCTTGCGCTCGATGCGACGTATCGCCTGACGGGCGCGTTGGTGTTGAGCGGCGAATTGTCGGCGTTCGGGCTCACGCCTCGGCCGATCGTCGCGGTCGACGCGGCACGTTCGGCAATGACTTTTCCTTTCGTCAGCGCGAGCGCGGGCGTGGGCGTCGAATTCTAAAAAGAATCTGACAGGTCCGGGGCGCGCTGCGCAACTCTACGCGCATGGCTCGACTCGCGCTCGGATCTCGGTTGTTTGCGGCCTGCCTACTGGTTGCGGGGGGATTGGGTTGTTCGGCGGGCAGCGACGCGGGCTCGGGCGGCGCGCCGAGCTCGGCGGGCACGAGCAACGCGCAAAGCGGCGGCTCGAACGGGGGTTCGGCCAGTGGTGGTAGCGCGGTCGCGAGTGGCGGCTCGAGCTCGTCGGCAGGAAGCGCGAACGGCGGTGCGACGGGCGGGAGTTCGACGTCGCTCGGTGGAACGTCGGGTGGCGGCGCGACGAGCGGCGGCGCCGCGGGGGCGACCGGTGGTAGCAGCGCGGCAGGCAGCGGCGGAATCGCGGGGGGCGGGGCGAGCGGCGCGGCGGGCAGCGGAGCAGCTGGCGCAAGCGGCGGTTCTGCGGGTGCGGCCGGTGC
>DASYCR010000760.1:0-2099 GCA_036500095.1 Polyangiaceae bacterium | reverse complement strand
CGCTGCGCTCAAGACTCGTTCCGCCGCAGCCCAGCACGGCTCGAAGCCTGTGAAAGCCGTAAAATTGCGGCGCGTCTTGATCGAAGATCGCATCCTCGCGCTGTGCGACGCCCATGCGGACAAGGTCCGCGCGCAAGCCCCCGCGAGCATCGCCGAGTTGCGCCGATTGGTCCGCGAGCGCACGGGTAAACGCGCGTTGGTCAGTCGCCGCGCGCCGCTGGACCGCCGTCTCTTCCCGGCGCGCCCGGAGGGTCGGCGCGCTTCGCAGGGACGACGCGCGGGCGACGCCACTTGAACGAACGCGCGATTCACATTGGCCTGCTCGTGAGCGCGCTCGCGCTTGCCGGCTGGGTCTTCGCGAGCCACGCACGCAGCACGCGTCCGGCGACGCCCACGGCGGAGTCGAGCGCGGCAACGTCGCCACTGGCGCTGATTCCGCCAGGCTCGGCGTTCGTGCTCAGCGCGGACATCGCGCAACTGCGACACGCCGTGCTCGGTCCGATCTTGGCGGCGCGTTTGGGCTCGAGCGCGGGCGATCTCGGCGGTCTGTGCGGCTTCGACCCGCTCACGGCGCTCGATCAGCTGGCATTGGCCGTACCCAGCGCCGGAGCCGCAGCGGGCCCGCACCAAGGCGACTTCGGGGTGATCGCTACCGGCCACTTTTCCGCGCCGCAAATTACGCGCTGCGCCAGCGCCTCGATTATGAAGCGCGGCGGCGATCCGGTGAGCAGCAAGCTCGGCGCGTTCAGCTCGGTGCGCGATCGCGCAGGCGCGGGCGGCGAGGTCGCGGCGCGCGACGGCGGCCCATTGATCATCAGCGGCGGCAGCTACTTCCGCGAATTGCTCGACGCCGCGAACGGTAAAGGCCGCAAGCTCGAGCACGAAGATCCGCGCGACGCGCACCACGCCGCGCTCCGCCGCATGCTCGGGCCGGGCACTATCGTCGCCACTTGGTTGCTCAGCGAAGGCTGGTTCGAGCGCGTCTCCGGCGACAGCAGCGCGCGGCTCTCGCCGCTCGGCGGCCTGAAAGCGATCGGCGCGCGGCTCGACGTAAGCCACGAGCTGCGCGTCTCCATCTTGCTCGAGTGCGCGGACAGCGCAGGCGTGAACGAGCTCGAAGCGCTGCTCGAGCAACTGCGTTCGTCACTGAGCGCGCTCGCGCTCGACCCGACCCTTCGCGGCCTCGCCCAACGCATCCGCCCGCAGCGCGACGGCGCGCGTTTACGGCTCGATCTCACGCTCGCGGACACCGAGCTGCTCCTGCTCTTGGACGCCGCCTTCGGCCCCAGCGCGCCCGCGCCGGGCGGCACGAGCCTACCTCCGGCCGGCGCCTCGAGCGCCGATATGCCGCAAATTCGGGCGCACTAGCGGTGCTCTAGGGTTAGACGCGGCGCGCGCCGAGCGCTATGACGATGCCCGCATGTTGAATCGTCGTTGGTCGCGCTTCACGAATTTTTTGGGTTTGCTCTTGGTCGTGGTGGGCTGCACGGTGGGGTCGCGTGGCGCCGATCGGCCGCCCGCAGTCGCCGTGCCCAGCGCGGGCGGGCCGGGAGCGCCTGCGGTTGCGCAATTGGCAACATCGACCGAGCAGGTGCCGCAGCCCAGCTCAGACCCGCTGCCGGTAACCAGCGATGATCCGGTGTGGGGCTCAGCCAGGGCGCCCGTGACCATCGTCGAGTTCTCCGATTTGCAGTGCCCGTTTTGCTCGCGCGTGCACCCGACGTTGCAAGCGCTCGAGCGCAAGTACGGCCCGAATCAACTGCGCATCGTGTTCAAGCACAACCCGCTGCCCTTCCACCCCAACGCGCGCCCCGCGGCGAAGGTCGCTGACGCAGTGCTGCGCCAAGGCGGCTCGCGCGCCTTCTTCGATTTTCTGGATTTGGCCTTTTCCGAGCAGAACAAGCTGGGCGATGCCGCGCTCAGCGACTGGGTACGCCGCGTCGGGCTCGATCCGGCGATCGTGATCCCGCGCGCCGAACTGCACGACACCGCCGACAAGATCGAGCGCGACATCGCACTAGCCGGCAAAGTAGGCGCCAACGGCACGCCGGCATTTCGCATCAACGGCAAAACGCTGAGCGGCGCGCAACCACTCGACG